>CAZLZF010000006.1:0-21021 GCA_964563945.1 Candidatus Woesearchaeota archaeon | reverse complement strand
GTCCTAGGATTTCATCCTGCGGTGTTGAAAATTACACAGAAGTTATTTCAACAAACGAAAATAATCTTTTCTTGTCCTAGGATTTCATCCTGCGGTGTTGAAAATTACACAGAAGTTATTTCAACAAAGGAAGCGCGAGGAAACCAAGGGGTTTTCAAAAAATGTGTGGTATCCAACGGAGGCAAAGAAAAGATGCCACCCTTCAGAGCTTCGAGGAAGGAGCACGAGGAAACCAAGGGGTTTCCTCGCATCGAACCTCAGGAAACAGTCTGAATTTCGGTTAAGAATTCCTGACAGGAATTAATCAAATTGCTTTGCAATTTGATTTAAAACGCCCCCGCCAGGAATCGAACCTGGGAGCCCAAAGGGCCCGGCTCTCAAGGCCGGTGCACTACCATTATGCGACAGAGGCAATAACTTAAAAAAACGTAATGTAGTTTTAAATCTTACGATTTAAAGAAATTTTTTATTTTTTCGAATATCGAAGCATTCTTTGTAGATTCAAGAATTTTAGAATTACTTTCGTCTAAAACTTCATAATGTATTTTTGGTTTGTCGTTTAAAACCGGCGCTTCTTTTGCCAATTCTGTGTGAAATTCTTTTATTGCTCTATTAACAATTGAAGGAGAATATCCTTGCGTATGAATTAAAGAAATTCTTAGTGCATCAAGAGTGTATCCTTTAGAAAGATTTTTTTTCAGATAGGTTTTAATCCTATCCAAAGTTGTTTCTCCAAATGCCATGCCTAAAATAGAATCTTCCTCTTTAAAAAACTGTGGATTTTAAGAGTTATTTAAATTCAATTGGTTTAGACTTTATATAAAAATCGTATGCAAGTTTTAATTTTGAAGGGTTTTCGGTATAAATTGTTAATATTTTTTCTCCCTTTGAAATTTTGTCTCCTAAATGATTGTAAAGATAAACTCCAGAAAATTTGTCAACCGGACAACCAGCAACCCTGCAAAGAGTGTTTATTTTTTTATTATTTATTGAAGTCATTTTACAATTTTTTTTAGCGATAATATCTTTTTTGAATTTTCCTAAAATTAAATTTTTTATCTTTCCTCCTTGTGCTACGATTATTTCTTCAAATTTATTAAACGCTTTTTTAGATTCCAGCATCTCTCTAGCTAGCTTTTTTCCTTGACCTTTTTTAGATTTTCCGGTCATTTCAAAAATTTCTCCTGCTAAATAAATCGATTTCTCCTCTAAATCCTTCGGTCTTTCTTCTTCTTGTTTTAAAACTTTTAAGACATCAATTATTTCTAATGCTGGACCAATTCCATTTCCAATTGGCTCTTCTCCTCTCGTTAAAACCACTCTAACTTTTTTATTAAAAGACCTTCCTAAGCTTTCAAATTTCTTTTTCAAATTTGTTCCTCCTTCTTTAGAAACTTTTGCTGAATTTCCATAAGGAATATCAATTAAAATATAATTACTTCCTGCCGCAAGTTTTTTAGACATTATCGATGCTAAGAGTTGTGCTTCCGGATCGACCATAATTAGTTTTTCAATTTTTAATATTTTTGAATCTGCAGGAACGATTCCCAAATCTCCTCCCCAAACAAGGCAAGCACCTGTTTTTTTTACTATTCTTTCTACATCTTCAATTTTGAAATCAACCGGAGCAAGCGTTTCAATGGTGTCCGAAGTTCCAGCAGCACTGGTAATTGCTCTCGAAGAAGATTTTGGAAAAATTAAACCCGCCGCAGCACAAATAGCGACAACCAAAGGAGTAGTTCTATTTCCCGGAATTCCTCCAATACAATGTTTATCCACTATAAATTTATTTTTTAAATTTAATTTTTTCCCTGAATTTAATATTGCTCCAACCAAGTGAACTGTCTCTTCCATTTTCATTCCATGAACATACATAGCAGATATAAAAACAGAAATCTCCGCTTCAGAAAGCGAGTTGTTTCCAACATCTTTAATTATTTTGAAAATTTTTTCTTTAGAAAGTTTTTTTCCTTTTAATTTTTCTTTTATATACTCCATACTTTTAGATTGCTGAGAAAAAACAACGTCGACTAGTTGCCCTTCTTTTAAATTCAATCTTTCTTTTAGTTCCGAAGAAACAACGATTTCATTTTTTTTAAATAATCCCGAAGCTAAATCAACAATTGTAGAAAATGCTTCGCCATCGTTAATTCTTTTTACAGAAACTCTATCTTTTGCATGAACTCCCAAACTCTTTGCAGTAGCTGGATGAATTATTGCAACAGGCATCCCTGTGGACCATTCTAAAAATTTTATTTTTAACCTCATTTTATAAACTATAATTATTTTTTACTCTATATAAATCTAACACTATAAATAAGTAAGCGAGAACCAATGGACCAAGAATGAATCCTAAAAATCCAAAATAAAAAAGTCCGCCAATCATTCCTATAAATACTATTGCAGGATGTATACTTGCTTGTCTTGATACCCATAGTGGCCTGCCAAAAGTCTCTGCCGCGTTAGACAAAAGTCCAAAAAATGCAATTCCTATTCCAGAGAATATCGATGAAGTTAATCCAATATAAAGTGCAATTGGTAACCAGATTATAGTTGTTCCAATAATTGGAAGGATTCCGGCAATAGTTGCTGCAATTGCCCAAATTAATGGGTTAGGAACATTAAAGAGATAAAAACCAGCTCCAACGATTAGTCCTTGCAAAGACCCAATCAAAAACTGACCGTAAAGAATTGAAACTGTAATCTCGTTTGTTTGTGTAAAAAACTTTTTTTCGATCTCTTTTGAAAAAGGGAAAATTCCCATAAGATATTCTTTAAAAATTTCCTTATCTCTTAAAAAATAGAAAAAAACAAAAATTACAATTAAGAATTGTAAAAATAAATTTGGAAGATCAACTAAAACTTCCGAGGCAAGATTAACAAAGTAATTAAGAACTTTTGAAATCAAAACATTTGTTTTTAAAATTAATTCTGAAGAAAGTTGTGGCGAATCAAAAAAATATAAGAAAACCTTTCCTAGAGAATCATCTAATTGGAGGCTTTGGGCAGAAATGTATAAATCGAATGTCTGATTAAAAACGATTGGAGATAAAAACCAAACGGGAACAAAGATTATTACTAATAGAAGTATACAAAGGAGCATTGCAGAAAAATTTGGTGATTTCGTTTTTTTATTCAAATATCTATACATTGGATGGAAGGTAAACGCTAAAATTATTCCCAAAATCAAAGACATTAAAATTTTTCTAACCACAAAATAAGAGATTATGAAAAGCGAAGCTAAAATAATCGTAGTTATAAATTTATTAAAATATTCTTCATCCATCTTTTTTTAATGAATTTAAAACTTATAAACTTTATTTAAATAAAAGAGAAGATTATTAAATAAAAATTTCTTTAAAATCACATGAAAGTTTCGGTTATAATGCCTGCATATAACGAATCAAAAAGGATTCTCCCGGTAATAAAGACAACCTTAAGGTCTCCTTTTGTCGAAGAAATAATTGTTGTAGATGATGGTTCTAAGGATAACACTTCAAAGGTAGTTAAAAAGGTTAAAAATAAAAAAATTCGTCTTTTTACTCTCAAAAAAAATGGGGGAAAATCAAATGCAATGAAGTACGGCCTAAAAAAGTCAAAAAAAGATTATGTTCTATTTTTAGATTCAGATCTTATTGGATTAAAAAAAGAAGACGTAAATAGAATTGTTTCTCCCGTAGTAAAAAATAGGGTCGATTTGACCCTTTGTCTACACGCAAATAGTCCTTGGAGAATTTATGGGCTAGATTATCTTTCTGGTTTAAGATGTATAAAAAAATCCCATTTGGGAGATTTTTCTTTTTTAGACAAAATATCTGGCTTTGGTGCAGAGGTTTCTATGAATCGTTTAATTCTTGAAAAAAAACTTAAAATAGGAATAGTCGACTTGCCAAATGTTGCTTCTCCTGTTTCAAAAGAAGACGGAAATTTAGTAATTGGAAAATTTTTTTTAATAGGCAAACAAGCAGTAAAGACTGCGGGAGGGGTGTTTCCTGCAATTAAAATGATTTTTAAGATGAAAAAAAACTCTATAAAATTGGATTAGCTTTTTAAAGTGTTTTTGTTTTAAAAAAATATCATGTTAAAGTTTCCTAAATTAAAAAAGTTTGAAATTTATGCCGCAATTATTTCTTTATCATATATGCTTTTTTTTATTTTTTGGTTTATTTTTAATAAAAACAATGAATTTTCTTTTTACGCGTTTGGAATTGTCCTTCTCTTTGCATTTTTTTTCTTTAATATTAGAAAAATGGATTTAAGTCCTTTCGTTTTGTGGGGATTTGTAGTTCTAGGGTTTCTTCACCTATTTGGGGGCGCACTTTATATTTTTGGTGTAAGACTTTACGATTTGATGTCTTTTAATCTAATTGATTTGGGAGGAGAGTTTGTATTATTTAAGTATGATCAAATTATTCATTTTTTTTCAACCTTTTTTACATTTTTAGGGTTGAATCAAATATACAACAAATATTCTAAAGATAATTTACATCCCAATAATAGAAATAGTTTTAAAACAATTTATTTTCTTTTGTTTTTTGCTTCATTTGGAATTTCTTGTACAAATGAGATAATAGAATTCTTCCCAGCATATTTTTGGTCAGATAACGGTGTTGGAGGGTATACTAATACTATCTTGGATTTATTTGCAAATTTTTTCGGTTCCTTTTTTGGGTTTTTGTGGGTTTTAATTTTTTCTAAAAAAAATTAATTTTCTTTTTTTATAATTTGTTTAGAGATATATTTTTTTATTCGGTTCATTAAATAAATACAAATAATTGCTACGAGAATTAAAAAAATTAATCTTGCATAAATGCTTTGAAATTTCAAAAATGTCTGTGCAGTAATCCCTGTAAAATATCCCAAAAGGACAATTGGAATTTCTACCATTAAACAAATGACTGCAGTATTTTTTATGAATTTTATTATATTCGTTTTACGAATGCCTAAACCAATTAATCCAATGGATGAAATTGGGGGAGTTAGTTTTATTACAAGTAGTGCTAAAAAAAAGTCTTTTTCTATTAACTTGTCTAGATATTTAACCTTCTTTGATTGTAACAATTTATTTAGTTTTACGAACCTTTTTTTAAAAAAGCGATTGTGTGTTTTTGATAAAAATATTCCAACCAAATAATGGAGGATATCTCCTACAAAATCTCCCAAAAAATAAACAATCGAAACTAAAAAGATATTCAAATACCCCATCGAAGATAAATGAGATGCAATAAAACCGATTATTGGTCCTTCAGCAAGTAATAAAAAGAAAAGCAGAATATAATTTCCGCTATAAAATAAAGATAAAACTTGATTTTCAAATGCCATTTTTCCTTGGAATTATTTTATTTATTTCTTTAATAATTAATTTAACACTCTCTTTTGTTTTATGTAGCTTTGCTTCGGGAATTTTTAATTTTTTAAAATCAATTTTTATCTCTTTTTGGTTTTTTATTATATTAAAAAAATTTTTATTTTTGTGATATTCTCCTAAATATTCTTGTTCGGACTGGTTTGGCGTTGGAATTAAAATTGCTTTTTTTCCTACTTCAATTAAATCCATAAGTGTAGTGTATCCCGTTCTAGAGATAATTATTTCTGAAGAATTAAATAGTTTGTTTTTGTCAAGTCCCCTAAAAGACGAGTACACCTCAATCTCTTTTCCTATCCTTTTTTTATAATTTTTATCATAATCTCCCATTATAAAAACTTTTTTTCCTTTCTTTTTTTTGAGTTCTTTAAGCGCGTTTAAAAAAAATTCTTCTTTATGCTCGTGTAAAAAACCACTTATTATTACAAGATATTTTATTTTGTTTTTTAATTTTACTTTTTTAAATTGGGAAAGCACTCCGACATACACATGAGGTATTCTTTTTGCTAAACTATTATGCGAAAGTTTTCCAGAAATATTTTCTTCACCCTCATAATCTGGAATTATTATTTTATCATATTTATTAAAAATATTCTTATTGAATAAAGAACTAATTTTTTTATAAAAAGGATTTTTTATTTGAAATTCTATTTGGTGGGCTATTAAAAAAGAAGGAAGTTCCTTGCTAAATGAGCCATAATTTCCATCCGAAATTATTAAATCGACTTTTTCTTTTTGGCAGATTTCTTTTGTCTGTTTGTTTTCTTTTTTTATTGCAATGTAAGTTAAAATGGAATCTTTTACTAAATAATAATTATATTTCCAAAAGCTAGTTCCTTCCTCTAGTTTCGGATATTTTTTTATTTTTTCATAAAATGTAATTTTCTTTTTATTTTTTAATTCTTCTTTTAAAAATTTAAGAGCATTTCCGTCAGAAAGAATAATCACTTTATTGTTTTTTATAATCTCTTTAATTAAAGGCAAACTTCTTGAGGCATGCCCTAATCCTAAAGAGCAAACACTAAATAATACACACTTTTTATTCATTGTAAAAAATGGGTTGCCTCGTTTATATTTCTTTTTGTTAAAGAACTCTTCTATTTTTATTTTACAAACTTTTTTAAATAGTTAAATTTCATATTGTTTATGGCATTTAAAAAAAATGACTTTATTGAAATAGACTTTGTTGCAAAAACCAGTCAAGGAGAGGTTTTTGATTCAACAATAAAATCTGAATTGGAAAAGATTGGTTCTAAAATGAACGCTAAACCATTTATTTTTTCTTTTGGGAATGGAATGTTTTTAAAAGCTGTTGAAGATTTTTTAATCGATAAAAATTTAGGAAAACACGAAATAACTCTTCAACCAGAAGAGGCATTTGGCAATAGGGAAGTTTCTTTAATAAAATTAATTCCAGAAGCAATTTTTCGGGAACATAAAGTTAGGCCCGTTGCAGGATATGTTTTTAATTTTGATGGCAAGTTAGCAAAAATATTGAGTGTCAATGGTGGGCGAGTAAGGGTGGATTTTAACAATCCTTTAGCTGGAAAAGTAGTTACCTACGAAGTAGAAATAAAAAGAGCTGTTGAAGAGATAAAAGAAAAAATTGGTGCATTAAACGATTTCTTTTTTAGAAAGGAATTCAAATTTGAAGTAAAAGAAAACAAATTGATTTTGGAAGTTTCAAAAGAAATGGAAAGAATTGTTCCCTTATTTAAAGACAAATATAAAGAAATTCTTAATTTGGATTTGGAAACAAAACTTGTTGATAAAGAATAGTTATCAAATTCAATAATCCTTATAAACCACAAATACTATTTTTTAATATGGAAGAATTTGTAAGAAAAGAGGAATCTCAATTGAACCCGAAATTTATTTCTAATGAGGGATATTCTCCTTCTCAAGAAGTTAGGGATATCGATAAGGAATTAGAAGAAATTTTAAAAAAGCAATCTGCAAAAATAAAAGTTGTGGGCGTGGGGGGAGGAGGAAATAATTCTCTTTCAAGAATGAGAGAAATTGGAATAAAAGGCGGAGAATTAATTGCAATAAATACTGACGCACAAGATTTACTTTATACAAACGCAGATAAAAAAATTTTAATCGGAAAAGAGCTTACTCAGGGAATGGGTGCGGGTTCTAATCCAAAGATAGGTGAAGAGGCGGCAAAAGAATCTGCTTCTGAAATTAAAAAGAAATTAGAAGGTTCTGATATGATTTTTATTACTTGCGGTCTTGGAGGTGGAACAGGTACAGGCGCTGCTCCAGTTGTTGCTCAAATTGCAAAAAAGCAGGGTGCACTTACTATTGGCGTTGTAACTTTGCCTTTTACAATTGAAGGTCAAAAAAGAATTGAAAATGCAATGGATGGTTTAGAGAGGATGGAAAGGATGGTTGATACTTTAATTGTTATTCCAAATGACAAATTATTAGAACTTGCTCCTGATTTACCTTTACATACTGCATTTAAAATTTCTGACGAAATTCTTACAAATGCGGTAAAAGGAACAACAGAACTTGTAACAACTTCTGGTTTAGTTAATTTAGATTTTGCAGATATTAAAGCAGTAATGGTTAATGGTGGAGTTTCATTAATTGGGTTAGGAGAATCTGACACCGAAAACAGAGCAATGGACGCAGTTACTAAAGCAATAGAAAATCCTCTTTTAGATGTAGATATTTCGGACGCACAAGGAGCATTGGTAAATATTATTGGCGGTCCAGATATGAGTTTAGACGAATGTAAATCAATTATAGAATCTGTTGGTTCAAAACTATCTCCTTCGGCAAAATTGATTTGGGGAGCACAAATTTCTCCGGACATGGAAAAAACAATAAGAGTTCTTTTAATCGTTACCGGTGTAAAAAGCACACAAATTGTAGGAAGATCAATTTCTTCAGACGATAAACATCGTGAAATTGAAGAAGAATTGGGAATAGACTTCTTCGAATAATTTAAAAACTAAAGATTTCTTAAAAAAACATGTTAGAAAAAATAAATTCATTTCTTTTGAAGTGCAAAAGAGTTTGGTTTGCATTAAAAAAACCAAGCAAAGAAGAGTTTTTACTTACTTCTAAAGTTTCTGCAATTGGAATTGGGATTTTAGGTGTTTTAGGTTTTCTTCTTTCAATTTTAATGAAAGTTTTTTTCTAGCTTAATTTTTCTCTCACAAAAACTTTATAAACTAAATAAATTTCCAGACTCTATGGTAGCAAAAGTTATTAATGGAACAGATGCGAGAGCTGGAACAAGTATTTTGATCGAGGGAGAACCATATATTGTAAAAAAAATGGATGTTTCTAAGACTGGAAAACACGGACATGCTAAAGCAAGAATAGAAGCAATAGGGATAATCAATCCAAACAAAAGAAAGGTTTTTGTAATTCCAGGTCACGACAAATTAGAAGTTCCAAATGTTGACAAAAGAAAAGGACAAGTTCTTTCTGTTGTTGAAAATAAAGTTAGTTTAATGGATTTAGAATCTTTTGAAACAATTGAAATTGAGTGCGCTGACGAAGAGCTTTTACCAACAATAAAAGAAAATTCGAATGTTGAATATTGGGATGTAGAAGGAAGTAAATTGATTAAGAGGTTATTATAGTATGGGAAAAATTTTAGAAGCAACCACAAGAATGTTCAAAAATGTTTTTATTTGTAAAAATTGCCATTCAAAAATGAGAGCAGATCCTCAAAGAATTCTTAACAAAGAAGTTAGTTGCAGAAAATGCAAAAAGAAAAAGTTTAGAGCAGTTAAGAAAAAATAAAAGAGGAATATGTCATTTATAATTTACGATTTAATTTTACTAGGAATATTTGTTAGTCTGACCTCTATATTTTTGTACAAAAATAAAAAAAATCTCCAAAGAGAAGGACTTTTGATTCTTTACCGGACTAGTTGGGGAATAAAATTCATTAAGAAAGTTGGAAACGAAAATCCAAAAACTATGAAATTTTTAAGCTATTTAGTAATTTTAATGGGCTACATTTTAATGGGCGTTGGAGTTTATTTTGTAGGAAAAATTGTTTGGATTTATTTTACTCGTCTTGATGTGGTTTCCGCAGTGAAAGTTCCACCAATCATGCCCCTTGTTCCTTATCTTCCGCAAATGTTTAAATTAAGCTGGTTACCTAATTTTTATTTTGTTTATTGGATTTTTATTTTAGCAATAATTGCAATTACTCACGAATTTGCTCACGGAATTTTTGCAGCTTATCATAAAATAAATATTAAAAAAACAGGTTTTGGATTTTTCCCTTATTTTCTTCCAGTATTTTTGGCAGCATTTGTAGAATTAGATGAAGAAAGAATGCAAAAAGAAAGTATTTTCAAACAGCTTTCAATTCTTGGTGCAGGAACATTTGCAAATATCATCACAGCAATTTTAGCATTCATTTTAATGGCAGCATTTTTCCTTTTGGCATTTTCTCCTGCAGGAGTCGTATTCGATAGTTATGCTTATACTGCCGTCCCAACAAGTGCCATCGCTAATTTTTCTTCTCAAGGAGTTTTAATAGAAAATTTTGATTCTAATTTAAATCTTAGTTCAATCTCTTTCTCTCTTGAAGGAAAAGAATTTATTTCAACAAATGAAATGCTTTCCAATCCTGGTTTTTTAGAAGAGGAAGAATACATTGCTGCATATTATAATTCTCCAGCATTAAAATCTAATTTAACGGGGGTAATAATTTCAATAAACGGTGAAAAAATAAATTCAATGGAGAAATTAGAAGAAGAACTTTCTAAATATTCTGTTGGAGAAAAAGTTTTGATAAATACTCTTTTAGATGAAGAAAGGTCCTATGAAATCATTTTAGAAGAAAACCCGAACATTAAAGGAAAAGCTTGGATTGGCGTTGGATTTTCAATGCAAGAGGGAAGCATAGCACAAAAGATAAATTCTTACAAAAAAGCTAATGTCTATTATACGCCTAAATTTGGGGAGTTAAGCAATTTTATTTACAATTTGCTTTGGTGGATTTTATTAATTTCAATTAGTGTAGCAATAGTTAACATGATTCCAGCAGGAATTTTCGACGGAGGAAGATTCTTTTACTTAACTGTTCTTTTCTTTACAAAGAATCAAAAATGGGCAAAGAAAAGTTTCGCTTTCATGACTTACTTTTTCTTATTCTTAATTTTTGTTGTAATGTTCTTGTGGTTGAAAAGTTTTTTCTAAAGTTTTAAAACCTTAAAGATTCTAAGAATATCATGAAAATTCCAGATAATGTAAAATCAATTTTAAAAAAACAGCATTATGAAATTGTGGGAGAACACTCTGCAGTTCAAATTTGTCGTTGGACAAAAAAATCTCTTAGGGACGAAGGAGTTTGTTATAAAGAAAAATTTTACGGAATAAAATCTCATCTTTGTTGTCAAATGACTCCCGCAGTGATGTGGTGCCCAAATAAATGTCTACATTGTTGGAGATCGATAGAATTGACTCTCGGAAGCGAACTTTCTGGTAAAACAGATTCTCCAAAAGAAATTATTGATGGATGTATTTTAGCTCAAAGAAAATTACTTGAAGGATTTAATATAGATAAAAATTCTAAGAAAAAACAATTAAGTAAAGCAAATTATGAAAAATATAAGGAAGCCCTTGAACCAACACAATTTGCAATTTCTCTTTCTGGGGAGCCGACAACATACGACAAGATTGGCGAATTGATTGAAGAACTTAGAAAAAGAAATAAAACAAGTTTTTTAGTAACAAACGGGCTTTATCCAAAAAAAATTAAAGAACTAATAGAAAAAAAACAACTTCCAACTCAGCTTTATATCTCAGTTAATTCTCCTAATGAAGAAATGTGGAAAAAATTTCATCGTTCTACAAAAACAGATGGGTGGGAAAGATTAAATGAAAGTTTAAAATTAATGAGTCAAATAAAAACGCGAACAGTTTTTAGAATGAATTTAATTAGAAAGTTGAATATGGAAGAGGAACATATTTCCCAATATGCAAAATTAATTCAATTGGCAAAACCTAGATTTGTAGAGTTAAAAGGCTTCATGAGTGTTGGATCTGCTCGTGAAAGACTTGGATATGAAAGAATGCCCACAAATTTGGAAATGAAAAATTTTTCAGAGAAATTGGCAAAAGAGACGGGATTAAAACTTTTAGATTCTCATGAATTTTCTAGAGCGTTTGTTTTAGGAAATGATGAAAAAGATTTGAAAATAAAAAAATCGGAATTTTAAAGTTCGATTATTCCTTCTTTTGTAAGTGCAACAAATTTTATTCCAACAGGTAAATTGATTAAAGAAGAAATTAAAGCCATGTGCTCTTTCCCGTCTCCAGATGCAATTGAAACCGCGACTTCAAATCCCGAAAATTTTCCTTTTAGTTTCAATTTCAAATCTTCTGTTAACGCTTTAACTTTTTGATTTAAATCTATTTTTACAAATTCAAATTCTTTTTCATGAGTAAATCTTTTTGCGAAATCGTCGCCTATTAAAATAATTTTTTCCCACTCTCCGTATTTCATCAATCCAGAAACTTGTGCCCAAGTCCCTTCTCCTGAAGAAAGTAAACAAACTAATTCCATAAAAATCAAATGAAAAAACAATTTATAAGTGTTGTTGTATAAAAATGGATAATAAACTGCACTAAATTAATTTTTCATTTGATTTTTGGCAACTTCTTTTTTCTCCCAAACATTTATAAATCAATTATTTTAATTAACTATATCTTTCTAAGATTTTATATCTTAGCTGGAGCAAAATAAGATGATATTTGTAATAAAAGTCACCACGAACAAAGAAGAAAGAGCATTAGAATTAATCGCAGATAAAGCAAAATCTAAAAAATTAAATGTCGGTTCTGTAATTCTTCCTCACGGACTGAGGGGATATTTATTTTTAGAAGCAGAAGATAGAGATTCTGCAGAAGAATCTGTTTTTAATTTGCCTTATGTAAAAGGAATAATTGGAAAAACAATTACTTATGAAGAAATAAAAAATATGGTTGAAACTTCTGTTGCTAACATTTCAATTAAAGAAGGCGACATTGTAGAATTGACTGGCTCAACTCTAAAGGGAGAAAAAGCAAAAGTTTTAAGAATAAACAAACAGAAAGAAGAAGTAACTGTTAGCTTACTTGGCGCGGTTGTTCAAATGCAGGTAACTGTTAAAATTGACGACGTTAAAGTTATAAGAAGAGACAGCGAGGAGGAAAACGAAAATGCCACAAATTAAATTATTAGTTGAAGGAGGACAAATGGCTCCAACACCTGCTTTAAGCCAAAAGTTAGGCCCAATAGGAATAAATATTGGACAGGTTATCTCTAAAGTGAATTCTGCAACAGAAGATTTCAAGGGGATTAAGGTTCCAGTAGAATTGACTATCGATCCAAAAACAAAAAGTTTTGATGTAAAAGTTTTTTCACCTCCGACGTCAGAATTAATTAAAAAAGAATTAGGATTACAAAAAGGTTCTGGAGAACAAAAGAAAGTCCAAATAGGAAATATTTCAATTGAACAAGCAATTTATGTAGCTAAAACAAAAATGCAAAATTTACTTTGTAAAGATTTAAAATCAGCAGTAAAATCTGTTGTTGGAACTTGTGTTAGTTTAGGAGTATTAGTAGAAAGTAAATTAGCAAGTGAAGTTGGAATAGAAATTGATGAAGGAAAATATGATAAAGAAATAAAAGCAGAAAAGACAGAAACTTCTCCCGAGAAGAGAAGCGAACTTGATGCTTTCTTCCAAGATTTAAATAATAAACAATTACAGGCAAAGAAGGTTGAAGATGCAGCACAAGCAGCTAAGGAAGCAGAAGCTCCGGCAGCAGCAAAAGCTCCTGTAGCTACACCGGCAGCAAAAGCTCCCGCAGCAAAAAAGAAGTAAATTTATAAATTAAATTTTCTTTTTGTATAAATAAAATTTGGGGCTGTGGGGTAGCCTGGTAGCCTTAGAGGTTTGGGACCTCTCGACCCCGGTTCAAATCCGGGCAGCCTCATATTAATAAAATGACAGTAAAAACAAAAAAAGTAAAATCTGCAGGTAGATTTGGCGCAAGGTATGGAAGAGCAGTCAGAGACAGAGTTGTTAATGTAGAAGAAAAACAAAGATCAAAACAAAAATGTCCTTTTTGTTCTAAATTAGGAATTAAAAGAATGGCCAGCGGAATATGGAAATGTCCTCGTTGCGAAAAAACTTTCGCTTCTGATGCCTACTACTTGGAGAAATAAAATGGTTGAATACAAATGTTTCAAATGTGGTTCGAAAATTGATTCTGCTAAATTGGATAAGAGATTTGTCTGTCCAAACTGTGGAAGTAAAATTTTCTATAAACCTCGAACAAAAGTAACAAAATTGAAGGCAGAATAAAATGGAAAATTCTGAATCTAAAATTCAAGAGTTAACTTTTATTGAGCAGAATTTACAAAATTTACTTTTTGAAAAGCAAGCCCTGAATCTTGAACTTTCTGAAGTTGAATCCGCATTAATTCAAATAACGAATTCTAATGATGAAGTTTTTAAATTACTTGGAAATCTTTTGGTTAGACACGATAAAACGAAAATGTTAGAGGAACTTGAGGAAAAAAAGAAAATTTTAGAACTAAGATTAAATTCTTTGGAGAAGCAAGAAGAGTTGCTTTCTAAAAAGCTCGTCGATTTAAGAAAAGAAATTATAATGTGATTCTATCCAATTAGTTACGAAATATTTATAAACATTTCACGAATAATTCTATTATGGTATTTGAAAAGATAAGAAACGTGTTCGCAGGTTCTTCAGACGAATCTTTGGAAGAAGAATATGTTGAGTTAGATTTAGCTTCAAGAGTTCCTCAAGAAAACAAAGTTATCGTTAAATTATTCATGATTAAAAAATACGAAGATATTGGAAGAATTTTAAATGCGATTAGGGAAGGATATACAATCGCAATTGTCGATTTCAAAGTTCTAAAACAAAAAGATCCTATTGAATTAAAAAGAGCAGTAGCAAAATTGAAAAAAACTGTTGAAGCAATTGAAGGAAGTATTGCTGGTCACGACAATTTTTTAGTTGTTACACCTTCTTTTGCAAAAATTCATAAAGAAATTGATGAAACTTCAAACGTTTCCGAAAGAAATGAAGAAAAGTCTTTCGAATAATTTATTAACTTTCTTTTTGTTTTTTTATTATGAAAACAATATTTATTCCTTTAAGTTCTAAATTAAAAGAAGTTCCGGAAAATTTTTCTAATTTTTTTAAAGAACTTCCCAAAGAAATTGCTATTTTTTATTCCATTCAATTTAAAGATTTAGCACAAGAAATTTATTCTAAAATTAAAAAAGATAAAAAAGTAGTTCTTTTTTCTCAAGTTTTGGGTTGTTCAAATCCCAAAATATCAAAAAATACGAAATCAATACTCTTAATTGGGAATGGGAGGTTTCATGCGATATCTTTAGCTTACGAGTCAAAATTGCCCGTTTATTTATATGACAATGGGAAGTTAGTGAAGATTGCTAAAGAAGAAATTGACAAGTTAGTTTCTATGGAAAGAGCAGCCACATTAAATTACCTTTCTTCAGAAAAAATAGGAATCCTTGTCTCAACAAAACCGGGGCAAGAACGTTTAAAAAAAGCATTGGAATTTAAAGATTCTCTTAAGGATAAAAAAGGATATGTTTTTCTTTCTAACGAAATAAATATTTCAGAGTTCGAAAATTATTCTTTGAAATCTTATGTTAATACTGCTTGCCCTAGAATGGATTTAGTCTCTCCAAAAATGATTAATCTTTCCAAAGTTAATGAAATTAAAGTTTAGAAATAGAGAAAATAGATTTAAGCGCTACAACGATTGTTGCTGGAACAAATAAAGTCGTTAGGGCAGAAAACACCGTTTTAATTGTTTCTGCGATGGGATATCCGATAAGAGAGCCTGTAACGCTGTCCATACCAAATCTACTAACTATAATTAAGATTGCACTAGAGTATAAGAAAACTTGGGGATCTCTTGTTTTAGAATTCATATATCCTACGATAAGCCCGATAATTAATAACAAAGCATACATTTTAGTGCTATGTCTGGCTAAAACAGGAATTGGAATCATTTTTGCTGAAAGCCCAATGATAATTGCAAGAATCACCCCTGCAAGTGAGGCCCACGCACCAATTGTATTTTCTCTAGATTTTATCATTCTATTTTATATATTAAATTATATATAAATCTTTCATTTTTATGAATATTCTCCATTTTATCGACGAAAGATCGCCAATAAATCCTTATTTTGATTGTCTTTTTAATCATAGAAAAATTTATAAAGCATAGTAACTCTAAAATAGTTACAGATGGAAAAAAAATCAATAAACCTGTTCGTTGCAAGTTTGATGTTATTCTCAATTTTAGCTTTTGCTAGCGCAACAGTTTCTTTTGATGAAGCTTCTTATTCTTTGGACAAGGCTTCAGATTATTTTATTTTTACTGTTTCAAGCAATAATGTTTCGGATCCAACCGTTGATCTTTCAATTGATGATTCTCATTTTACCTTAAACGATACTTCTTTATCACCAAATACTTCAAAGCAAATTAAAGTTTCTTATGACTATGAATTAGATTTTGATTTAAAAATGTTTAAATCTGCTTCATTTACACTAAATGCAAATGGCACAGATGTTTTTGAATCTGCTTCAATAAAATTTGATGCAAACTATTGTAAATTAGGAAATCAAGGGAATATTAAAATTGTAGATCTAGAAGACGAAGAGTTAGATAATGAAGACGAATGGAATTGGAGACCACTAAATAATATTGAAATTTCTTTTACAATCGAAAATAATGAAGATGAGGATGACGATATGTCTGGAGTTGTTGAATATTGCCTTTGGGACAGTAAAAACGAAGAATGCGTAATCGAAGGCGATTTTGATTTTGATGTTGATGGAGACGATGAAGAAGATTACACAATAAAATTTAAGGTTGATCCTTCAGATTTAGATCCGAGCGTTAAAAGTTATACTTTTTATATTAAAGCATATGATGATGATGATTTTAGCGAAGAAGAACAATGTTATGAAGTTAAAGAATCTGTAAAAGTAAAAATAAATTCAAATGAAGTAATTGTGGATGAAGATGACATTTCGTTCCCACTTTCAGTAAACGCTGGAGAAATAATTACCGTTGAAGTTCCCGTAACAAATATTGGTTCAAAAAAACAAGAAGACGTTTCTGTAAAAATGTATAGTCGAACTTTTAATATAGACTCTCAAACAGTTATTGTCGGAGATATTAAATCAGGAAAATCTAAAACTGCAGCGTTTACTTTGACCCTTCCAACATCTTTAGTTGAAGGAAAGAATTACGAAATTCTTTTTGACTTGTATGACAAGGATGAAAAGCTATACAAATACGAGGATGGAAATGGAAAAAAAGTGTCTGCAATTTTTTCAAAAATTTTCAAAGTAGATTCTGGCGCAGCAGATCCTTCAAATAACCCCGCATATGCAACTTCAGTTTCTGCAGAATTAGTCGGAGAAGCAAAGGCAGGAGAAAAAATTGAAGTTTTAGTTAAGATAAGTAATATTGGATCCTCAACAGGAACTTTTTCTGTTCGTGCAGTAGAATATTCTGATTGGGCAAATGGCGTTTCTTTAAGTCAAAGTATAGTTTTAATTGAATCCGGAAAATCTCAAGAAATTACAATGACTTTTGATTCTAAGAATGATATAAAAGGAACAAGCAGATTTAATATTGAAGTAATAGCAAACGACGAATTAATTGCAAGTCAAGCAGCTTCACTAGAAATTGAAGGAAAATCTGGATGGTTTAATTTTACTTTCGGAGACAAATGGTATTTGTGGGTACTTGGTGGATTTAATTTGCTTTTGATATTAGCAATCCTATTTGTAATAATTAGATTGTTTTTCAAATAATTAGGAATTTATTTAAACTAGTTTTTATTGTTTTATTTATGGTTAAAAACAAAAGGGCAACTTTAAACAAATCTTTTTATTTTTCAGAATACTTTTCTATTTTTATTAGATATCTTTTAATTATATTAATTGCAATCCCAAATATGTATCTTTTTTATTTAATTTTCACCCCCTTAACGGTTTATTCGGTTTATTTTTTATTAGCTCTTTTTTATGATGCTACTCTTTCTGGAGTAAATATTCTTATAAATGAATTAACAATTAAAATTATAGATGCTTGTGTTGCAGGATCTGCTTACTATTTACTTTTTATGTTGAATCTTTCCGTTCCAAAAATTTCTATAAAATTGCGAACTAAAATGATTTTTTACTCTTTTGCAATTTTATTTTTACTAAATGTTTTTAGAATCTTTTTCTTGTCAATTTTGGCAATTAACGGCTCTGTTTACTTTGATTTCGCCCACAAACTTTTTTGGTATGTTTTAAGTACGGTTTTTGTTGTAGTAATTTGGTTCTGGGAAGTTTATCATTTTAAAATAAAGGAAATCCCTTTATTTAGCGATTTGAAATTTTTGTACAGCAAATCGGCTTTTAAAAAAGTTTCAAAAAATAGAAATATTAAAATGTAAGAAACTTCTTACTTAGTTATTATAAGGATAATAAAAGTTTCTGAAAAGGGGCAAATTGCAATACCAAGAGTAATTCGAGAAGAAAGGGGATATCCTCGGGGGATGAATTGTTACTTATTTAATCTGAAGGAAAAATCTTATTAAAAAAAATGCAAAGAGTAGAAAAAATAGAAGAGGACTTTAAGGACATTTTATCTTTAAGCGAGAAATCTTTAAGGAATGTTTGGGACAATAAAGAAGATGATATTTGGAGTAAATATCTAAAATGAAAGTTTCTCAAAAAGAATTAGTTTTATTGCCCTTTTCCTTTTCAAATTTAGGAGAAAGAAAGGTTCGACCCCCTCTGATTATTTCAAATAATTCTTTTAATAAAAAGGGGAGGATTGTTTGATTGTTCCACTTACAACGGGAGTCAAAGAAGAACCTTATTCTGTTTTATTAAAGCAAGAAAATTTGGTTTATGGAAAACTGATAAAAGAAAGCCGAGTGCGAGCAGATAAAATTTTTACAATAGAAAAAATTTAATTATTTTTAAAAAAATTCAACGAGAAATTAATAAATTGTTTTAATTTTTTAAATATAAAAATAAATTTTACTTGCAATTTCGTTTTAAAAAATAAATTTCTCAAACCCCAAACCTTAAAAACTAAAAAAGTTTCATAATAAGCAATGGTAGAGAAGAAGAAAGCTAAGAAAAAAACAAAAAAGAAAGAGGTTTGCAACACTTTTAATATTTCTGACGGTAAAAAAGAAAAGAGCGCAGTTTCTTGTGGTTCAATTGAAGAAAAGCACGCCTCAAAAAAACAAATTAAAAATTTTTCAAAAACTTTAGGAATTGTTTTAGCTTTTCTGGCATTTTTATTTCTTTTATTTTTTGTAATTTACTACATTTCGGCTTCTTCAAAAACAGTAAATTTTAAGGGAGTAGAATATACAAAATTACAAGTTGGAGAGGTTTTATTTTATCACGCGCAAGTTCCTTACTTGAAAGATTTAGAAGGAACAAAGTATAATGTTTATCTTCGTAGTAATCCAAAAAAAATTTCTAAAAAAATACCTTTAGATGGCGAAGACATTTCCTGGAAACAACTCGTTGTAACGAATTACTCCACGAATGGCTTAGTTTGCGAAGGATATTCAATTATTGCTCAAGCAAATTTTAATCAGATTCTTAAAGAAGGAATTGGTTTAACTTTGTTGAGCAATAATACTGTTTCTTGCGACGAAGAAAATAGATATATGTATCTTTCAATTGAAGCAGGCGACGAAACTAAAATAGAAAAAATTGGTGAGTCTTGTTACAGATTAGAATTTACTAATTGCGAAATTTTAGAAGTAACCGAAAGATTTCTTTTAGAAGCAATCTCCAAATATTATGAGAGAGTAAAATGAACCTAAATTTTTTTTTAGCCTTGCTTTTAACAATAGTTCCTTTTATTGAACTTCGAGGAGGATTACCTTTAGCAGTAGTTTATTCAAATGAAATTGGGATGCCCCTTCCTTTAGCATTTTTAATAATTGTTTCTTTGAATATTTTATTAATTTTCTTTATATTTTTCTTTTTAGATAATTTGCACGAATATTTTTTAAATTGGAAATTCTATAAAAAACATTTTGATAAACAGCTTTTACGACTACAAGGAAAAATTGATAAATTCGAAAAAAATTACGAAAAAATTGGATTTTGGGCGATGGTTTTTTTCGTTGCGGTTCCTTTACCCGGAACAGGCGTTTATAGCGGTTCTTTAGTTGCTTGGATTTTGGGTTTGAATCGTAAAAAAATGATTTTAGCAATTTCTCTTGGAACAATTATTGCGGGGATTTTAGTTTTGCTTGCAACCTTGGGAATTGTAAAATTATTTTAGTTTTTCCGTGCATTTCGAGTATTTTTTTTCTTAAATTTTAATTGTCGTCGGCAAATCTTCCGTGCATTTTGAACATTTTTTTTGTTGATTCCGTGCAAAATGATAAGATTTATAATCTTGTTTATTCTATTCTGAATATGACAAAAAAAAATATTCTATTAGAATATACAAAAAAGGAAATAAATTCTGCTGGAGAGATACTTAAAGATGAAAATTCTTCTGAAGAAAGTAAAATTAAAGCATTAGAAATATTAAGTAATTGGAGAACTGTTCATAGCTATCCTTTGCATATTTTTCAAATGACTTTAAAAAAAAGGAGTCCAAAGGGCTCTTTGGTTTCTCAAAGATTAAAAAGAATAAATTCTATTGTAAATAAATTAAGAAGAAATTATAATAACACTTTTATTAAACTTTTTGACCTTCAAGATATTGCAGGATGCCGTTCAGTTGTTCCCACAATAGAAAAAGCGGAAAATCTTTTTAAAAAATATCTTAGCGATAGTAACTTTAAACACGAATTAATTAAATCAAACGACTATGTAACAAATCCAAAATTAGATGGTTATCGAAGCTATCATTTAGTCTATAAATTTAAGAGCGATAAAGGTAAAAACGCATACAATGATTTTCTTGTTGAAATTCAAATAAGGTCTAAATTACAACACATTTGGGCGACCGCTGTTGAAACCGTTGATTTTTTTTCAAGGCAAACATTGAAACTCGGAGGAGGAGATGAGAATTGGAAAGAATTCTTTAGACTTACGAGTTCAGCATTTGCAATTAAAGAAAATAAAACAATTGTTAATGGAACTACTCCCGATAAAAAAGAATTATACTCCAAAATTAAAGAACTTGCAGAAAAGTTAGATGTTTTAAAAACATTTTCAAACTGGACTTCTGCATTAAGAATTGCCGACGAAAATAAAAAAAATAACAAATCTCAATTATTTCTTTTGGAGTTGGATATTTTAAGAGAGAAGTTAGATATTCATTATTATAAAAAAGGTGAGGAAGAAAAAGCAACAAGAGAATATTCCGAATTAGAAAAAAAATACTATTACGGGGACAACAGAAAGGAAAGAGGAAAAGATTACGATATTGTTTTAGTTAGCGTAGAGAGTTTAAACAACTTAAAAAAAGCTTATCCAAATTATTTTTTAGACACTACTGATTTTATTGCTGAACTTAAGGAAATTTTAAAAAAATAAAAATCAACAGAGATTCTTTCTTTTTTTCGTGCAAAATCCTCTTTATTTTTATATTTCCTTTTGAGCCAAAGTTTAAGTAACTTTTATAAAACCC
>CAZLZF010000005.1:9500-23282 GCA_964563945.1 Candidatus Woesearchaeota archaeon | reverse complement strand
TATCCACCAAATAAAAAACAAAAAAAGGAATAACCAAATTATACAAAATTAAAACATGATACCATTTTATCATTCCTTGAATCATCGCCGAAGCAAGAGGCAAAAGAGCTAACCCTAGTGTTGGAAGAACAACCCCCAACATGTAAACATTTGTAATTGGGCTTTTTACTTCGTGCGTAAACTTCAACATTTTTTCATAAACTCCGTCTAAAACAATTTGCAACCCTTTTTCAAGAATTGTTATTCTTCTACCCGAATCCGGCTCAAACAAACTCGATTCAATTAAATGAAAACTTTCTATAAATTCGCTAGAATATCCTCTCCAACTCTCTAAATAATTATCTAAACTTTCTTTTATTGTAGAAAATTTCCCTATTTCAACATCATAAAACATTTTTTTAAAATCCAAAGACAACGGATAAGTCAAATGCTGAGAAGCAAAAGCAATAGCTTTCTCCAAGTTTGAAGTATGCCTCATATAAACAACTACATAAAGTATCGCCGGAACCATCTGACTCGAAGCTTTTAATCTCCACTTATTTGCAAGTCTTGAAGGAATTGAACTCATAAAATAATAAAGAAAAATTGACAAAATCAAAATTAAAAAAAAATACAAAAAAGGAAAACTCTCAGCGATAGTTTTTAAATCCCCGTCAACAATAAAAAAATATGCAACTGAACTAAGTAAACCAAAAAAGAACATAGAAAAAAAAGCGACAAAGCTCGCCGTAGCAGTTTGCCATGCTTCCAAATCTAAATGTGCCGCTTCTAAATCTTTTTGTATTATTACTCTTTCTTTCTCTGAAACTTTTAACTTAATAATTCCTCCTAAAGATTTACAAAGTTTCTCATAAGAACTAAGTTTTGGAGAAAGCTCCTCTTTAAATTTTAAATAATCTCCACTATAATCTCTCTCCGATTGAATCTTACTTTCAATCATCCCGCTATATTTATCAAGCACTTCTTTTACATTACGGTTGTTCACTCTCTTTTCACCCAGAATATATGCCGAATTTATATTATAAATGTTTCAATTTTAAATTTTGCTTTTCTTAACGTGTTCGTTTAACCAAGATTGCCAACGAGGAAAAACTTCTTTAGATAAGGGAAGTCCAATCTCTTCTCTAACATCTCTAGAAATAGTATAAAATTTATGATTAGACAAAGAATTAAACTTTGATTCAAGAATTTTTTTATTATCTATTTTTTTAGAAACATCAACCAATTCTTTTTTTATTTTAGCCCTTAAAAGAATATTATCATAAACAGCATCCCAGTTTCCTGCCCAACCTTTAATATTTGAAGCAATGTCTTTTACTATTTCGCTATCACCATTGATTAAATCTTCACTAGGTTCAAGCTCATCTTTTTCTACATTGTACTTTAATAAATTAACAAATCCTCCTTCGTTTTGAGGATCTTCTTTCCAATGTTTTCTTACTTCAGAAATTTCAAGCATCCTTCTTACAGAATGAGAACCATCTGAAGTTTTTATTGGATTGCAAACAGCGATTATATCTGTTGCCTTAAAACTCGTTGCAGGAACTTCTAAATCATTTACAACCCTATCAAAAACACCATAAGGACTTGCACCGTGAATTGTTCCGGCAACAACATTTGCAAGTGCTCCAACTCTCATTGCTTCATAAAGTGCTTTTGCCTCAACCGAACGAACTTCACCAATGATTAAACAAGAATCCCCCAGCCGAAGAGAAGTCCTTATTCCGTCGTCAGCAGAAACTTCCGTAGTCGTTTTCAAAAGAGCCGAACGAACTTTCATTCTTAAAATATTATAATTTAATTTTCTTAAAGATTCAACCGGAAGTTCTAATGAATCTTCTATAACAATTATCCTAGATGAAGTAGAAATTTCTTGCATTAATGCGCCAAGCATAGAAGTTTTACCCGAAGAACGTGTTCCTGCAACAAGCATTGTTCTTGAACCATCAATTAAAAAACTTAAAAGCCCCGCGGCAATAGGATTTATCATTTTATTTTCTACAAATAGAGGCAATGTCCAAGGATCATCTCTATGTCTTCTAACTGCGTAGGCAAGTCCATCTGGAGATAAAGGATTTTGAATTATTGCAATTCTCGCCCTCATATTCCCAATTTCTAATTGAGTATCCAAAATAGGATTTGCTTCATCTAATGGACGACCCGAAATCATTCTAAATTTTGCAGCCCAAGAATCCACATCTTCTTGACTTGGAAAAATATTAACTGAACATTCTCCATGCTCTTGGTGCCTTAAAAAAATATTGGTCAAGGGAATTGGAGCATTCAAAACAATATCTTGGATTCTATCATCTTTAAGTAAAACTTCCAACAATCCAAAACCAATTGTATATCTAACTAAAATTGTAGCAAGTTTATTTACCTCGTTATAATCTAAAGAAATTCCTTTCGTTGTTGCCAAATCAGAAATCAAATCTTTTGAAATATTAAAAAAAACTTTTCTTGTTCTTTCCACATCTGTAAATTCTTCTGCCTTTGGTTGATGCTCAATTAAAACTCCTCTTGCCATATTAAGTAAACCAGAGTATCTTTCGGTTAGAGAATTTTCGGCAGGAGAAATATAATAAATTAATTTGGATTCGTCTTCCTTTCTTAATATTGTAACTGTAGATTCATCAAAAGTTCCTTGAGCAATTGTATACTGGTCGACAATTTCTGAATTTTCCGGAAAATCCATAACTAAACGGCTAAAAGTAAAATTAGGAATCGTATCTGGTTTAAAAAAATCATTATATATTTCTCTCCCTTTTTTATTATACTCTGGAATTTTTGGTGAAATCTCTTGAATTAAATTTGTTCCTTCGAAAAGAGCAAGAACTTTTTCAACAAGCGAAATATAATTTTTCTGATCTCCAATATATCCTTGGGAAATTTTTTCAAACATTATTTTTGCTTCAAATAAAATTCTTTTCAAGTGAAGATATGCGGCAACGGGATCTTTTTTTAATAAAGTTAAAAATCCAAATAAATCGTTGTATCTAGAAGAAAATTCGCCTTCATTATTTTTTATTAATTTAGAATGAGTTAATATTTTTTCCTGATTAAGTAAATAGTTATAAAGTTGAGCAATTTCTAAGAGATAACTTGTCTCTTTAAAATCATAATTATAATTTTTTGACTGGACAAAAACAATTCTAGAAACGCTCGGATTTTCAATTAAAACCTCAATTGTTCTTTCCATGACTTCAGAAGATTCGCATATATCTGGAATAAATGGCGCACCGTTATAATTAATATAGAGCACCTCTTCACCCGATTCTTTTTCTACAACATACGAATATGTTGGACTATCTAAATTAAATTGCATTTTAAATCAGAAATAAAAAGATTCTATATTTATAATCTTTTAGCAAAAATCCAAATAAAAAAACTAACCCCCAAAAAGAGATTTTCTAAATAAAGTCATAGGATCCTTTTCCGGAGTTTTACTTCCGCCTGAAGACAATGCTAATCCAAATAAAATAAGTATAAATATTGCAACAGCAACATATTCCCAATTGTAATACCACCAATATCCAGAAGACCACCCCAAAGCAGAAGAAGTTTTAACCAAAACAATTATAAAAATAACTCCCGAAACACCCAAAATTGTATATGTTGCCCAACTTTTATCTGGTATAAAAAGACCAAGCAAAATTATTAATGCTAAAATTATTGCCAATCCAACACCCATTCTTGGAAAAAGTTCAGAAAAAAACACATTTACAAAATCAAACTGTATAGACATTAAAGCAACCGAAATTGCAATAATTGCATTAACAGATTTATTCTCTTCAAAAATTTTTAACTTAGTTAATATTCCAAAAACCAAAGCAAAAATAAGCATAATCGGAAGAATATAAGCAAACAACCCCATCTCGCTTAACCGCTGTAACGCTTCTCCAAAAAAATTCGAACCTGAAAGTAAAAATATCCCTTTTATCATATTAATTTTATCACTCTCTATTTTAAATAGTTTTCGAGTCTAAGACTTTGATGAACCTCCGCTTGAACCAGATTTTAAAACAACCGCAACCATAATCGCAACAACTACTAAAAAAGCTAAACTCGTCCAGAAATCGTTACTCCAAGATTTGTTAAATAAGAAACTTGCAATCTCCGGCTTTATTCCCGCACCCCATAAAAAAGCGATTAAAACTGAGATAATAATTATAATTGAAACGACCCATTTTAACCAGGTACTTGAAATAGTTAGTTTGGCCACATCTCCAACCAAAAATCCCCAAAGCAACAATCCTACAAAAACCAATACAATTGAAACAACTAAAAATAAAATTAGATTGCTTACAATTATCTTTGGATAAGCAAAACTAACGAAAACCAAAGAAAGAACCGCAGCAACAATTGCATCCAATTGCTTTTTTCCATCCCCCAAAATTTTAGTCTTTTGCAAAATAGCAAATGTTAAAACAAAAATAAAAATAAAAGGTAACATAAAATCCTTAATAATAAAATGCTGCAATATTGTTGTTTCTTCTACCATTGTTTTTTAATAGCGATTAACCTTTTTAAATTTAATGAAAATTAACAAAATAAAATTATAATAAATTATTATACTTCTTTATTTTACGAAGCTGAGAGAAAACTCTATCTTTTTCCCTTTTAGCTCTTTTATCTTGCTTATTATTTTCATAATGGGCTTTTATCTTCTCTAATTTTTCTGAAACATTCTTTAAGTCTGGTGAAACATATTTTTCTCCCAAAATTTGAGAAATTTTTTTATTGTAATCTTTACTATGAATTCCCTCTCTTCTTAATTTTTCTCCAATTTTTTCGGCAGTTATTCCTTCTTTAGAATATTCTAAAACTTTTTTTTCATACTCTGCCTGACTAAGTTTCTTTTTCTTGTCTTCCTTAACTTCTGTTTTTTCTATTGCTTCTTTTTCCATGTTTTACTAATAATAATCTTCTCTTTTAAATCTTGCGATTGAGCCTTAAATAACTCAAAAACAATTTAGTATATTGCAAAACACGGAAAAGTATTTAAATAAAGTTGAGGTTTATCGTTTATGAAAATTAAAAAAATATCAGAGGTTATCGGTTCAAGAGTTTATACTGATGCTGGAGATTACTTCGGAGACATAGAACAAGTAAATTTATCTGAAAATAAAATCGACGGATGGAAAATACGATTAGGCCCAAGTGCAATTTCTTCGTTTGGAGGAGTAAGGGGAGTTATTATTCCACACCAATTTGTTAGAGCAATAAGTGATATATTCTTAGTAAACAAGGCAGCATTACCCAATCCTGTTGAATCTTCAATAAAAGAAGACGACGAATTCTTAGAATAAAATTATTAAATTTTGAAAAATAGATAGTTAATTTTGTGTTACTCCTTAAATGGAAGATAAAAAGTTATAAACTAATTTCATTTTTTACTCTAGTTACGATGGAATTAGAGGGAAATTATAATCTTGAAAGTGAAATAAAAAGAATATCTGAAAAATTTAAAGAAGTTTCAAAAGAGAAAGAAGTTCTAATCGTAAGCCATTTTGACACCGACGGAATAACTTCTGCAGCAATAATGGTAAAAGCATTAAAAAGATTAGACAGATGTTTTTCGGTTGAAATATTAAAATCATTGGAAAAAGAATTTGTATACAATTTGCCAAAAAATAAAGTCATTTTATTTTTAGATTTAGCTTCAAATGCATTAGAATATCTCAAAGAAAAAGAAATGGAAAATATATTTATTATAGATCATCACGAAGTTTCAAAAGAAATTCCTTCGGGGGTGGAAATTATCAACACGGAGTTATTTGACAAACAAAAAATAAGTGCTTCTGGACTTTCTTATTTATTTGCAAAGCAATTAAATCCTCAAAACAAGGATTCGGCAAAATTAGCAGTTTTAGGGATGATTGGAGACACTTTAGAAAAAGATATAGATAAATTAAATCACGGAATTTTAGAAGACGCAGATGTATTAATAAAAAAAGGATTATTAATTTATCCTTCAACCAGACCAATAAATAGAGCGTTAGAGTACTCCTCAAATCCTTACATTCCGGGAGTAACTGGAGATGTTTGTGGAGTAATCGAACTATTAAGAGAATCTTCAATTTCTCCAGAATCTGGAAAATACAAAAGTCTTTTAGAACTTTCAAACGAAGAGATGGAAAGATTAGTTACCTCCGTAATGCTTAGATGCCATAGCGAAAAACAAGAAGGAATTGTCGGAAATATTTATCTATTAAAAATGTTCAACAAGTTAGAAGATGCAAGAGAACTTTCTGCAAAAATAAATGCGTGCTCAAGACTTGGAGACAGTTTTTCTGCTTTATTGTTTTGCTTAGAAAATCCACAAATAAAAAAACAAGTCGATTCAATACATATAAAATATAGACAACACATTGTCTCTGGATTAAAATATTTTAATTCTTCCAAAAAAATTTCTGGAAACGGATTTGTTTTATTCAACGCACAAAATAACATAAAAGATACAATAATTGGGACAATAACCTCGATAGTATCGAATTCTTCTTTATATCCTGTTGGAACATGCCTTGCATCAATGAGCTATTCTGGAGAAGATAAAATAAAAGTTTCTATGAGGTGTGTTGGAGATATTGGAAGAAATCTGCACCATTTGCTTTCAAAAGTAATTGAAAAAACAGGCGGAGAAGTTGGCGGCCACGAATACGCTTGCGGCGCAGTTATTTCTAGAGAAAAAGAAGATTTATTTGTAGAATCTCTTAAAAAAGATTTGGAGATAGAAGTAGTAAATGTGGATAGCTTTATTTAAAACAATTAATTATAAAACCTAAAACTTAATAACTTCGATTTTCTATATTTTTTTATGTTAGAAGGACTTGGAAATGCAATAAAGAAAGCAACAGATAAACTAGCGAACGCTATTTTTTTAGACAAAAACGTTTTAGATCAAATAATAAGAGATTTGCAAAGAGCAATGATTGAAGCAGATGTAAATATTCTATTAGTAAAAACAATTTCCGATAAAATCAGAAAATCCGCAATGGATGAGAGAATAAAAGAAATAGACAAAAAAGAACATGTGATAAAATTATTGCATGACGAACTAGTAGGCATTCTTGGAAAATATAAACCATTAGAAGTAAAACAAAAACAAAATAGAATTCTTTTACTTGGACTTTACGGTGCAGGAAAAACGACAACAATTGCAAAACTAGGAAATTACTATCAAAAAAGAGGAAAAAAAGTCGCCCTTGTAGGATTAGATGTCCATCGACCGGCGGCAAAAGAACAATTAATGCAATTAGGAGAGAAAAATAATTTGAAGGTCTTTGTTTCTTTAGAAGAAGATAATGCAATTAAAACATATAAAAAATTCAAAAAAGAATTAGAAGAATATGAAATTATTTTAATTGATAGTGCCGGAAGACACAGTTTAGACAAAGAATTAATAGAAGAAATAAAAGGAATCGGAAAAGAAGTTTCGCCAACAGAAGTAATTTTAGTAATGCCTGCAGATATAGGACAAGCAGCAAAAAGCCAAGCACAAGAATTTTTAAAAGCACTTTCAATAACGGGAGTCATAATTACCAGAATGGACTCAACCGCAAAAGCAGGCGGAGCATTAACCGCTTGTGCAGAAAGTAAAGCAGGAGTATATTTTATTTGCACTGGAGAGAAAATAAACGACATAGAAGAATTTAATCCAGAAAAATTTTTATCTAGACTTTTAGGTATGGGAGATTTAGAAAGTTTAATTGAAAAAGTAAAATTAATTTCAGGAGAAAAAGAAAACGAAGAGATGCAATCTCGACTAATGGAAGGAAAAATTTCTCTAGAAGATGTCGTTGAACAAGCAAAATCAATGAACTCTCTTGGGGGTTTTGATAAAATTAAATCCATGATTCCCGGAATGGGAAGTGCAAAAATTCCGTCGGGGGCATTAGAAGAACAACAAAAAAAAATATCTAAATGGGAACACATAATAAAATCTCTTACCCCAAAAGAAAGAGAAAATCCAGATTTATTATTAAAAGAAACTTCAAGAATTAGAAGAGTTGCTTTCGGAGCCGGAGTAAATACTTCAGAAGTTCGGGCATTATTAAAACAATACAAAATGCTTTCAGAAATGATAAAAGAAAACGCAAACAAAGATATGGAAAAAGGATTTAGCCAAAAAGATATGCAAAAAATGATGCGTAAATTTGGAAAAATAGGTAAATTTAAATTTTAAAAAATCTAAAAAATAAAAGAAAAATACTCAAAAAAATAAACAAAAAGAAGACTAATTTTTCTAACTTACCCCCCGTTTTAATATTTCCAGAAATTATTTTTTTAGAAGGATAAAAAAATTGAACACCTTCAGGAGTAAAACTATCTGCAATTAAATGAGAACTATATCCTAAAAAAAAAGCAAAAGCCCCCGAAGGATAAAAATTTAAAAAAAATATTAAAAAGAAAATCATAAAAAGAAGACAATGAAAAAATCCCCTATGTTTTGTAAAAAATTGCAACGGCCTAAAAATTTTATATTTTCCAATCTTTGAAGTTTTTATATCTACATCTGGAATCATCGAAGAAAAGAGAACCAAAATTGAAAAAGTAATTTTATCACCAATCAAAGGAATAAATAATAAAATAAAAAAAATCGTTATTGCCAAATGCGTTCTATTTAACATAAAATTAAAAAGAATAAAACATTATAAACCTAATCTTTAGTTTCTAGTTCTTTTAAAAGCAAGTCTAAATCAACTTTGTCTACTTTGTTTACAATAAATTCAGAATTATTAAAAAATTTATTGTTTCTTATTTCTCCAGAAAAAATAAATTCTTGCCCTAAAAGATTATTTTTTTGTGTTTGCAATAATTCTGGATTCTCATAAGCATCAAGACCGATTAAATTTAAATTTTCGTGAAATAAAACTGTTCTAATTGTTTCAGTTCCATCGTCAAGAAGTATGTTTATCAAAGCTCTTTTTTCGGGACTAACTTTTCCATGTGTAGCGCAAATAAAATCTTCTTGCTCCATATTCACTTTTTTCTTACATTCCGGACAGACATTAAAAAACCTAGGATCAAATGCTTGAACAATAAATGCCCTAATAGAAACGCTATCGTTTACATTCAAATCTTTTATTTTCTTTTTAGAAATTTTTTTATCCGAAGAAACATTTTCAAAAGTTCTTTCAGATTTTTTAAATTGAGAAAAACTCCCTAAATGAACCTCCCCATCTCTCATAGAGCCGTTTAAAACTTGGACAGAATCTCCTTCTTTTATATTTCCATTTTCTATTTGATCTATATGTTTTGTATCCCATAAAACAATACGAACATTCCCTGTTTCATCCGCAATTATAAAATTCAAAACTTTTCCTTCCTGACCTGTTTTTGAAGTAAAGCTTCTTATTGGAAATAACCTAATTATTTTTCCACAAGTATTTACTTTTCTCATACCTGGTAAAAGTTCATCTATTTTGAAAACCTCATTATCAAAATTAACTCCTAATTCTGCCGCAATTACCTGCAATGCCCCGTCTTTAGAAATAAATCCTGAAAGTTTTGCTCTTTTTGCTTCAACTCTCCTCTCTATTTCCTCTTTATCGACATTAGAAGAACTCGCAATTTTTTCCAAAATTTTCTCATAATTTGTTGTCATATTTTTTCTACCCTTTTTTAATTTATAAGTATTGTTGTTTGTTAAGATAAATACCAAAAAAAGAAAATAAAGAATTAATTAAATACACTTTTGTAAAATAACTCACGGTTTATCTCTTGTTTTGAAGGATTTTTGACAAATCTCAAAAATCGCTTAACTTTAGAAATTTTTCTTTCCCCAGTTAAAGTTTCGGCAAGTTTTAAGTATTCGACACTGCCTTTAGATTTAGGAGTAAAATTCACATAAGAAGCAAATTTTGAAAGTGCCTCCGGAATTTTTAAATCGTGGGGAATAACAGCCAAAACATTTGCATCAACACTCTCTTCTATTTTCGAAAGAGGAAGTTCAAATTTTTTATTATAAACCTTATTCAAAATTATTCCGCTAACTTTTATCCCCCTTCTTTTAGCGATAGTAACTGCCTTCATTGTTGTAGATAATGTAGGAATATCTGGAGTTGTCACAATAATTATTTCATCTGAAGCAATCATCGCTCCAAGGGTCTCGTCGTTTAAAGCAGGAGAAGAATCGATAAGTATGTAATCGTAATTTCTTTTAATAAGTGCAAGAATCTCTTTTAATTTTAGAGGATTAATATCAAATTTACCAAAAACAGAACAAGGCAAAACATCCAAATTACCTAAAGAAATAACTGCTTGATGAAGATACGCTTTTTTTTCTAAAACTTGCTGTAACGAAATTGTCGGATTTATTAAATTCAAGTGAAGTCCTAAATTCGGCGCAGAAAAATTAGCATCAACTAAGAGAACCTTTTTACCTAAATCGGCAATAGCAGTTCCTAACGCGACAGTTGTCGTCGTTTTTCCCACACCTCCTTTTAGGCTTACAAGACCAATTGTTTTGCCCATAACAAGAATAAATAAAATCTATTTATATAGTTTTCTTTTAAAAGAAAAATTCCAGCTAAATTTATAAAGATTAAATTGTTAAAATAATCAAATGGCATTTGATATGTATGAAATAAAATGGGCTTTAGAAAATAACAAGGAAGCCGTGACTTATTTTTTAGTATTTTTTCTACTGTTTATAATAATTTTTTGGATTTTGAAAAAAACGATTTTTAAAGAAGAGGAAGAAAAAAAATTCGCGGCAATTATTTCAATAATCGTTTCAGGAATCGGAGTTTGGTATCTTTCTTCCTCGGGTTTTGAGACTTTTATAGAAGTTTACAGCGGTCTAGGAACAATTTTACTATTTTCAATTCCATTGGTGCTTATAATATTAGCTATGGGGATGATGAATTTAAAACCGTATATGAGAAAATTAGCAATAGGAGCATACGGAATCGTTTTATATTATGTTGCTACAAATAGAGGAATATATCTTTCAGAACAAACAATTTTAATTTCAATACTGATCGTCCTATTCGCAATGCTATTCGAAGGACAAATTGTAAGTGCTATCTCAAAAAAGTCAAATCAAACAACTCCTTAATTATTTATTTAAAAGTATCCGCTCAAAACTTATCTCTCTCTTCTATATCCTACTACTTGATTACCTTTATATATTGGAACCTCCAAAAGAGATTTAGATTTTTTGCTTTTTCCTGCAAGAAGGAAAACTCCAAGCATTATTAAAACTCCTCCCGCAATTTGAAAGTATAAATCTGGAAAAGATGAAAAGAAAGGAAATACCTTAACAACAATCACATTAACTTTATCAAAACTAGAAAGTAAACTTAAAAGCCCAATTCCACAAAAGCCGTAACCAATTAAATTATTTGCCATCTTTTACGAATAAAAGAAACATCTAATATTTATAAACATTTTTATATATAAAATTCCTTAAAAATAAATGATTCCAGAAGAACAAATAGAACAAGTAAAAAAACAATTGATAGAAGAAATAAATAAAAAATTTCCATCGGACAAAAAAGAATTTGCAAAAAAGCAAATAATCTCTATGAATGAAAAAGAACTTGAAACATTTCTAAAAGAAAATCAGCTAATAAAAGAAGAAACTTCTTGCATTTTTTGTTTAATTAACGAGGGAAAAATTTCTTCCACAAAAATAGAAGAAAATGAATTTGCGTCTGCAATTCTCGAACTAAATCCAATTTCAAAAGGACATACAATAATTGTTCCAAAAAACCATTTTTCAAAACCCGAAGATCTTCCAATTGAAATAACAAATTTTTCTGAAAAAGTAATAGAAAAATTAAAAAACCTAAACCCAAAAAATATAGTAATAAAATCAGACAATATCACTGGACACGAAATAATAAATTTAATTCCAATTTATGAAAAAGAAAATGAAAAAAGTCCAAGAAAAAAAATTTCTCCAGAAGAACTAGAAAAAATATTAAAAGAAATAAAAGACGAAAAGATTCCTAAAGATGAATGCGTTTTTTGTTCAATCGCTTCAAAAAAAATTCCTTCTAAAATCATTGAAGAAAATAAATATTCTTTAGCAATATTAGAAATAAATCCAATTTCAAAAGGACATACAATAATTCTCCCGAAAAAGCATATAAAAAACGCAGGAGAACTTCCCGCACAATCACTCTCTCTTGCAAAAAAAATATCAAAAAAAATAAAAAGTAAATTAAAACCAAAAGAAGTAATAATTTATACACAAAACCTTTTTGGTCACGAAATAATAAATGTTCTCCCAATATATAAAGAAGAAACAAAAGATTCTCCAAGAAAAAAAATTGATGAAAAAAAAGCAGAAGAAATTTTAGAAAAACTGCGAGTAAAAAAGAAAATAATCAAAAAAGAAAAGAAAATTGAAATAAAAGAAGACCTTTCACATTTACCTAAATTTCCAACAAGAATTCCTTAAGAAAAATCTTTTTTTAAAATTTCATCCCCAATTAAATAGACCTTAAGGGGAGGAAATCCATTAAAATAAACAGAACTATAAGATGCAGTATATGCTCCTGTAGATAAAAAATAAAGCTTATCTTTCTCCTTTAAAGAATCGGAAAGTAAATAACGATTATTTTCATATAAAATATCCATACTATCGCAAGTAGGGCCTGCAAGAATAACCTCGCTTCTTTTTCCTTCTTTTTCAGAATAAATTGGATATTTAATTGCCTCTCCTAAAGTTTCAATCAATCCGCCAAAAACCCCAATATCCAAATATATCCAACGGTAAGGAGAAATCCTTGCTTTTTTAGAAACCAGAATTATTTCACTTACAATAACTCCACTATCTCCAACAAGAGACCTTCCAGGTTCAACAAAAATTTCGGGCAATCCTTTTGGAAAGTCTTCATTTAAAAAACGGGTTATCTCTTTTGCATAATCAACAAGAGGCAATGTTGCGGATTTATACCTTGCAGGAAATCCTCCTCCCATATTTATCATTTTCAAATTAACTCCTTTTTTACGCAACTCTTCAAAAAGATATTTGCATTGAGAAATTGCAGCGTCCCATCGACCAATCTCTCTTTGCTGACTTCCAACATGAAAAGAAATTCCATAAGGAATCAAACCAAGTTCCTTAGATTGCATTGCCAATTTAAAAAGAACATCCGGATGAGAACCAAATTTACGAGAAAGAGGCCAATCCGCACCAGAACCATCACAAAGAATTCTAAAATAAACTTTTGAACCGGGAGCATACTTAGAAATTTTTTTTAAATCATTTTCTGAATCCGTAGCAAATAATCTTATTCCTTTAGAATACGCATAACTAACTGCGGATTCTTTTTTAATCGTATTTCCAAAACTAATTCTATCTGGTGTGACTCCATGGCTTAAAACCTGATCCAATTCATAAACAGAGGCAACGTCAAAAGAAGAACCCTTCCTAGCTAAAAGTTCTACAACTGCCTCAGAAGGATTTGCTTTAACTGCATAAAATATTTTTGTATAAGGAAGATTTTCTTTTAACTCGTCATATTTTTCACAAACCTTTTCTAAATCAATAACTAAAAAAGGAGTTGAATGATTCTTGGAAAGAGATTTAATTTTATCAAATTTTTCAGAAGATATATAATCGTTTAGTGAAAAACTCTCTTTTTGTGAATCCATTTGAATCATCGAAAAATCTAGATTAAAAATCTTTCTATTTTTTAAAATTTAAATAAAACATCAAATTTTTAAATTTGAAAAACAATAATTTATTATGGATTACAGCTCAGGTTCAGAAAGAAGAAACAAATCAAAAGATAAAAGAAAAGAAAAGAAAAAACACCCTTATTC
>CAZLZF010000005.1:0-9400 GCA_964563945.1 Candidatus Woesearchaeota archaeon | reverse complement strand
GCAAGATTATATGTTTCGGCAATTTTCATTAAATCATGTAAATACCTATTCAATTTTTGCTGCCTATCTGCTAATTGACCTCTACCAGAATATTCTGCTCTAAAATGTGCGGTTAAAGAATCAATAATAACTAATTTTATTGGCTCTCCATTTTTTATCATTTCAGAAACTTTTTCCAACAACAACATTTGATGATCTGAATTAAAAGCTCTTGCAACTAAAATATTTTTTAAAACTTTTTCGGGATTTGCGCCCATTCCCTCCGCAATTTGTCTTATTCTTTGAGGCCTAAATGTTCCTTCGGTATCTATGAAAACTACTTTTCCATTCGCTCCACCCTTATCTTCAGGTAATTGCGTATTTACTGCTAAAGTTAATCCCAACTGAGTTTTTCCCGAACCAAAAGCACCATACGCTTCAGTTATCGCTCTCGATTCGATTCCTCTTCCACCTAAAAGATTATCAAACTCTTTACTTCCGGTAGTAATATAAGAACAATTTGCTCTCTTCTTTGCAAATTCGGTTCCATCCTGAAATCCTAAATCCAATAAATCTCTTGCTGCTTGTATAATTTTTCTTGAAACAGCCGGACTAACTCCTGCAATATCTGCAAGTGCCGCAGGACTAGAAACTGCTAAAGCCATAAGGTCATAAACCCCTCCAGCTTCAAGTTTCGCAGCAACTGCCGGACCAACTCCAGGTAAATCGGTAAATTCCGGTTCCTTATCTTCCTTTTTACTTTTTTTAGAAACCTTTTCAACCTCTACTTCAGAAACAGCTTCAACTTCTTCTTCATTTTTTTTAATAGCCATAAGTTAGAATGTTTTTGTCTGTTTATAAAGATTATTCGAATAGAATTGCTACTAATCAAAGAATAATTGTTATTCAGCTCGTTTATATCTTCCCCTTTTTTCAACCAAAGAAAGTCTTTCAAAAACCGTTTGAAATTCGCCCGGATTCGATTTTTGATAACCCTTTTTCACAAAAGAAAACAATTCTAAATAATTCTTAAAATGCTTTGCCTCAAAAGCTTGCCTTAAAAGATGCAAATCTACTGCTTTATCTTCTATTTTTCCTGCCAATTTAGAAAGCCCAAAATCAATTAAATAAACTTTGGAATTAGAATAAATCATATTTGAAGTAGTTAAATCCCCATGAATTATTCCTGCTTTGTGTATTTTGCCTAAAACCACACCAATTTTTTTAGCAACTATTTTTTGTTTTTCTTCAGAAAAATCATTAAGTTTTTCGGAAAGTTTATCTCCTAAAATAAAATCCATTTTAATCTCATAATGTTTAGAATCTTCTTCAAAAATTCTAGGAACATCAATTATTTTATTTGCCCTAATTAAAATCTTTTTTTCTAATTTTGTTCTACTCTTTCTAATCTTTTCATCCAAAATATTTAATCTATAACTTTTTGGAATTCTTTTTTTTATTACAAAATTATTTTCGAGGAGAATTATTGCTTCCGCTCCAGAAGATAAAATTTTTTCTTTCATAGAATAAAAACAATTCAAACATTTTTAAATTTGATTAAAAAATTATTGAGTATTACAAAACCCACCATTTAACCAATCAGAACAGCTCTTCCCATTAATTTTGGTCTTTGGCTTTTCGGAAAATTGTCCTCCATTTGTGGAATTGCAAGCAGTACAAATAGAATTATTCAAATAACTCGAATACTCAGAACAAACACTCTCCATACGAACGACGGAAGCATTTGAATTATCCGAGTCCAAAATAACGATATTATAATTTTTTGCATAATCACAAGTGGTATATGTGTCCTTACGCACTTCTCTAAAATCAAAACAGTATGAATTCAAACTTGATTCTTTAGCATAGGCAGAACAAGCTTGAGCAATAATCTCTGCATTTTTTGGAATTTGACCTAACACTTGATTCCAAGAACTATTAACATACCAAATACCCAAAACCACAACAACTAAAAAAACAATTAAAACAATTCCGGTTACACCAAAATTTGAAACAGCCTCTTGGCCTTTTTTTCCCAAACCTCTATTTTTCATAAAATAAATTAGATTAATGTATTTATAAATGTTTTTAGAAATTTTAAAAATAAAAAATACGCTAAGTTATATTTATAAATTAGTTAACCCTTATTTTATTATGTTTACAAAAAGAGGAGTCGTCTATATAATTATAATATCTCTAATTTTGGGATTTACCCTTAGTCTAATTTCAAATTTAGAAAACTTCACAGAAATGCTTTTTATTTCCTTATTAATTATTTTTACAAATGTTATTTTCAAAGAATTTTCTGCAAACTATTACGATTTAAAAATTGAACATAAAATTTGGGAAATAAAACGATACGGTTTTTCTCCCAGAAACCACTTCAAAAATCCTTTTCCAATCGGTGCTTTGATACCTTTTTTTAGCTTTGTCCTTTCTGCGGGATATTTTGTTTGGCTAAATGTTTTAACTTTTGATTCTAAACCAGAAATATATAGAGTTGCAAAAAGAAGGGGCTTTTACGGATATTCTGATTCTTCAGAAATACACGAAGGAATTATCGCTTTTTTTGGAGTTATTGGAAATTTAATTGTTGGAATTGTTGGACTTTTACTCGGATTTCCTCTTTTTGCTCAATTAAATTTCCTTTACGCATTTTGTAGTTGCATTCCCTTAGGAAAACTAGATGGAAATAAAATACTTTTTGCAGAACCGTTTTTATTGAAAATTTCTTTTTTAGTAACGCTTTGCCTTTGGATTTGTTCAACAATTTTTCTTTAATTTTATAAACTACTCTTTCCATTTTTAATCATGGATTTTTTAAAAGATGTCGTTCCGAGAGAATATCAAAAAAATATTCTTGAAACTTGCAAAAAAAATAATTGCTTAGTTGTTCTTCCAACGGGCTTAGGAAAAACTTTAATTGCTTTAATGCTAACAATTGAAAGGATGAAACTTTTTCCGGGTCAAAAAGTTCTTCTTCTTGCACCAACAAAACCTTTAATTGAACAGCATTTAAAATATTTTAAAAAATATCTACCAGAACTTTTTGCAGATATGCAACTATTTACGGGGCAAGTCAATTCAGAAAATAGGAAAAAAATTTTTAAAACGGCAGATATAATTTTTTCTACACCTCAATGTATTGCCAATGATTTAAAAAAAGAATATTATAAATTGGACGAAGTTTGTCTATTAATTGAAGACGAAGCACATCGATGTGTTAAAAACTACGATTACAACTACATCGCAAAAAGATACAAATCTCAAGCAGGAGAAAGTTTTAGAATTTTAGGTTTAACTGCTTCGCCAGGATCAGATACAAAAAAAATTTCGGAAATTTGCAAAAATCTTTCAATAGAAGAAGTCGAACTTAGAACAAGAGATTCTTCTGATGTTAAAAATTATTTGAAAGAAAGAGAATTTGAAAAAGTAGAGGTAGATTTTCCAGAAGAATTTGAAAAAGTAAGAGCAACTTTGCAAAAATTGTACGAAGGATATATTGAAGAATTAAAAGTTAGAGGAATTGCATTTGGACCGGTAAATAAAACCCGCCTTATTCAAATCCAAAAACAAATTTCAGTCAATCTTTCAAGAGGAGAAAAAAATTATAATTCTATGCTAGGTGTAAGCGCATGCGCGCAAGCAATAAAACTTCAACACGCACTAGAACTTTTAGAAACACAAACGATTAGGGGGTTAAAAGAATACTTAGAAAAACTTCGTCTTGAAGCAAGAGAAAGAAAATCAAAAGGAATAATTCGCCTCGTTGCCAAAAATGATTTTAATTATATTTACTCTCAAATAAATGAATTCTTTGTCAAAGGAATAGAACACCCAAAATTAGAATACCTAAAAGAGATAATTAAATACGAAATAAAGAAAAATGAAAATTTCAAAGCAATTATTTTTTCCCAATATAGAGACACAACACAAACAATTGTAGAAATGCTAAATAAAATCCCAAAAATAAAATCAAAATCTTTTGTAGGTCAAGCAAAAAAGAAAAATACCGGACTTAGTCAAAAAGAACAAAAAAAAATAATTGAAGAATTTACTAACGGAGAACTAAATGTTCTTTGTGCAACTTCAATAGCTGAAGAAGGATTAGACATTCCTGAAGTAAACGCAGTAATTTTTTACGAACCAATTCCCTCGGCAATAAGAACAATTCAGCGTGCAGGAAGAACCGCAAGATTAGAAAAAGGAAAATGGATTGTTTTAATCACAAAAGGAACACGAGATGAATCATATTATTATGTTTCAAAAGCACGAGAGAAAAAAATGGAATCCGCAATAAAGGGGATAAAAGATAATTTTTTGAGAAAAAAAGACAAACAAATTACCATTTAAATCAAATAAGAAATATAAATCATAAATTGCTATTTTAAAAAAATGGCGAAATTTGAAAATATTTTTTCTAAAAAGAAAATAAAAATTAAAGAAAAAATGAATCCAAAAATATTAATTGATTACAGAGAAAAAAATTCTTTGGTTCCCGCAATCCTAAAAAGAAAAGGATTTTTAATAGAAATTGTGGAATTAAAAGTAGCAGATTATATTTTAAACGAAATAGCAATCGAAAGAAAAACCGTTGATGATTTTGTTTCTTCAATTGTTGATGGAAGATTAAATAATCAATTAGAAGAATTAAAACAATACGAAAAAAAATTAATAATAATTGAAGGGGTTGAAGAAAAATCGCTTTACCATAAAAATTCAAGAATAAATGAAAATGCAATTAGGGGAATGCTTTTATCAATTACCTTAAAACATAATATTCCAATAATTTATACAAAAAATCCGGAGGATACTGCAATTTTTTTAGAAGTTCTATCAAACAAAAAAGAAAACCTAAAAGCAATAAATCCTTCAAAAAAAATATTAAATAAAAAAGATAGAGCGGAATATATTTTAGAAGGGTTTGAAGGAATTGGTCCAAAAAAAGCTAATTTTTTATTAGAAGAGTTTGGTTGTTTAAGAAATATTTTCTTCCTTAGCGAAGATATTTTAGAAGAAAAATTAGGAAAAAGCTTTGAAGGATTTAAAATACTCGATGAAAAATTTAAAAAATAATTATTTTGGAAGCAAAGCAAAAAAAGAATAATTTTCTAAAGCGCTTTTTGCAATCTCTTGAATTTCTTCTTTTTTAACATTCAAAATATTTTTTTCATATTCATAAAATTCTTTTGCATTTCCATTTATCTCACTAACAAGTAAATGCTCCATTTGAGATTGAGAATCTTCGCAACTAATTTTAAAATTTCCAATTATTTTATTTTTATTTTCTTTAATTTCTTTTTCATCTAAATATTCTGAAATTTTTTTAATTTCTTCTAAAACTAATTTTTTTACCTCTTCCACATTTTCTTTCATAGTTCCGACAAAAATAATATTATATCCAAATTCTTTTTCTATATCTGAATCTCCTTTTACTGCATAAGCCAAATTTCTTTTTTCTCTTATTTCATTAAATAATCTGCTCGACATTCCACCAGCTAAAATTACCGAAAGTAATTCTGCTGCATAATTTTCTTTTTCATTTGCAGTAGGAACAGGATATCCAAAAATTACATTTGCCTGATCAACTCCCTCACGATATTCTATTTCGGTTTCTTTTTTTAATTCTATTTTTATGCTTTCTATTTTACTTTCATTTTTAGAGAAATTTTTTAAAGCAAATTCTTCTAATTTTTCAAAAGTTGTATTTCCAACAACACACAAAATTAAATTATTTGTAGAATATACTTTCTTGTAATATTCAATCATTTTTTCTCTCGTTATTCCATTCATAGATTCATATGTTCCGGCAATATTTATTCCAAAAGGTGCTTCGTACATTTTTTCTTTTATTTTATTTAATGAATGCATTCGAGGATTATCTTTATACATTTTTATTTCTTCAAATATCACTTTTCTTTCTTTTTCCATCTCTTCCTTATCAAAAAGCGGATTTTTTACCAAATCAGAAAGAACTTCTAAAGCAATATCTATTTTATCGCTAGGCATTTTTGCCCAATACGCGACCACGGACTCAGAAGTGAATCCATTTAATTGTCCTCCATTCATTTCAATTTCTCTAGAAATATCTAACGCCGTTCTTTTTTTTGTTCCTTTGTAAAGCATGTGCTCTATAAAATGGCTTATTCCTTTTTCCTCTTCTAATTCATCTTTAGCCCCAGAACGAACAGCAAAAGCACAAGAAATTATTGGAAGATCTCTTTTTTCTAAAATAACAGTCATCCCGTTTTCCAAAACTTTTCTATAAAAATTTTCTTTCATTTTCTTAAAAAAGCTTTTTTGTTTAAATAAGTATTGGTAAAATTTCTCAAAAACTTTATAAAGAACCAATCTCTAGTTAAAATATGAAAATGCAATATATTTTTTATGTTATTGGGGTAATTTTCATATTTATATCTACAATTTATTTTGCAAAAGAATTTATAGTAAACCTTCCAAAAGAAATAAAATTAATTCTTTTGATTCTATCTGTAATCGTTACATTTACTCTAGCAGAATTTTTTAGGGGGTCTGACTTATAATGGCATGGTATGGAATTTTGGGCTTTGGAATATTTTGGGTAAGTTTCTTAATTGCAATAATCCTTTTTGCATCATATAAGAAATTCTATCCAGTTTTATATATGATTTCAATTTCGCTATATATTTTTTCTGTAGGTTTTTTAATTGATATATTCGCACTGCCAAAAATAGGAATTTTAATAACTCTTGTTTTTTCAGCTTGTCTATTCATGGTTCTAGGATATTATTTCTCAAACGTTTTTAGAAAAGAATAAATGAAAAAAGAAATTTATGCAGTTGTTATAGGAATTTGTTTACTAATTTCTTCAATTGTGCTCACTTTGTATTACACACAAAATTTTTCATCAAAAATGACCTTTAACAAAGAACTCTCTTTCACATCCGATCACACAGACTACAACATTAATTGGATAGAAACTCCGATAGGAGAAATAACTCTAAAAAACAACGGAATATTTTCTCAAAAATACATTTTACCAAATTATATTGGATGCATTAAATTGAAAGAAAATTCGGATGCTAAAATAACAAATTACGAATTTGAAATTTATCTAAAAGGAATAGAAGATAACACAGTAGAAGTACCTGTAAAAAAAGAAATAAATCAAACTCTCTTTGCTAAATATTACCCACATAATTCGGGCGTTTCTTTCAAAATGTTAGAAGAAAATGTTGAAAAAGTGTTAATATACGAAGTAAAAAAAGAAGAAAAAAACCCATTAAAAATAGATTATGGATATAATTACGAAACAAGTCAACAGCGTTGTGAAAGATTGGAAAAAGAAAACAAACCAATAAGAACGATAGAAATACCAAAATAAAAATTATTTAAACAAAGAATCTAAAAATTTCTTTTTGTTAAAAAATTCTAAATCTTCATACTTTTGACCTTTTCCTAAAAATAATATTGGCTTTTTAATAGAATATCCCACAGAAAGCGCGCTTCCACCTTTTTCATCAATATCTGCTTTTGCTAAAATAATTCCATCAAGAGAAACCAATTCTTCAAAAGCAATTGCTTGTGAAACAATATCATTTCCCGAAATACTCTCGCCAACAAAAAGTTTTAAATTCGGTTTACAAACCCTAGCTATTTTTTCAATTTCAAGCATTAAATTTCTCGCCGTATGCATCCTTCCTGCAGTGTCTATTAAAACAACATCAATTTTATTTTTCGTTGCATAATTAATCGCTTCAAAACCAACACTTGCCGGGTCACTCCCATAATTTAAAGAAACAACTGGAACCTTTAATTTTTTTGCGTGAATTTTTAATTGCTCTATAGAAGCCGCCCGAAATGTATCTCCTGCAGCAAGAACACAAGAAAATTTATTCTTCTTTAAAAAATTAGCAACCTTAGCCAAAGTTGTCGTTTTCCCCGCACCATTAATCCCGCAAAAAAGAACAACATAAGGCTTTTGACTTTCTTTTATTTCTTTAACCAAATTAAAAGGTTCAATTAAAACCCTCGAAATAACCTCTTTAAATAAATCCAAAATTTCTTTTTCAAAATTCTTTTTAGAAAACTCCTTGCCAACTGCTAAATTTTTAAAATCAACTAAAATTTTATCAACAACTTCAAATGCGACATTATTTTCTAAAAGTAACATCTCTAAATCTTCTTTATGCTTAGAAAAATCTTCCGAGGTAAAAAGAACTTGAGAAGAAAGCATTTTTGAAAAAAAACCCTTTTTTGCTTGATGCAAATAGATAGTATCGTCATTAGATTCAACTGGTTCCAAATTTTCTAATCTATTTTCTAAAATTATTTTTTTATTTGAAAGCTCTTTGAGTTCATTTGAACTTTCTAAAAGCTCTTCTTTTTCTTTTTCTACTGCAACTTCTTCTTTTATTTTTTTAACCCTTTTCTTTTTAGCTTTTACTTCCTCTCCTAACTTTTCAGAAGAAACTTTTTTCGTCCACTCTTTTAATTTATCTTTGAAAAACTTAAACATAAAATAATAACAATTAAAGAATTTATAAATATAGCCCAAAGCAAATTTAAAAACCAAACAAATTTAAACTTAAAAAGACAAAAAGAAATATGGCTACAGAAGAATATAGTGGAGAAGATTACTTTTCTGAGATAAATTTAATTATTAGAGATTTAGAAGAAAAACAAAAAATATTAAAGGACAGATTGCTTATTGTTAGTGAAAATTTGGTCGCATTAAAAGAGAAAACAACAAAAGACAGTTTAGAAATTAAAAAAAGCGTTTCAATGATGCAGGAACAAATGAAAAAATTAGTTTCATTTTTAGAAATGGCCTCAAGTGAAATGACAAAATTTGCAAAAAAAGAAGATTTAGACATCCTATATAAACAAGCGAGAATGTTTAGACCACTCGAACAAAACAAAGAGGAATAAAATGGACTCGTTTAATCAAGCGCTTGAATTAAAAAGACGAGGCGCAACCGATCAGGAAATATCGCAGACCTTAAGCGAGCAAGGAATACCTCCAAAAGAAATTTTGGAAACAATAAATAAATTAAACATAAAAAACACGATTAGAGATATAAACACAATGGAAGAACAATACCCTCCAGAAGGATACAATGCAGGATATCAACAAAGTCCTGGCTATGACCAGCAATATCAAAACCCAGGATATCAAGGAGGATACACTCAAGAACAACCCACGGAAACTTACCCCCAAGAAGGATATGATCCGGCAGGAGCTGGAGATTCTAATTTGATAATAGAACTTGCAGAACAAGTATTCTCAGAAAAAATGCAAAAAGTCCAAAAACAAATGGATGAACTAAACGAAATAAAAGCAGTAATGCAAGTTAAAATCGACTCGGTTTCAAAATCCATTGAAAGAATTGAAAATATAATAAACTCTTTACAAACAGCAGTTTTAGAAAAAGTCGGTTCA
>CAZLZF010000004.1:0-23680 GCA_964563945.1 Candidatus Woesearchaeota archaeon | reverse complement strand
ATCCAGTCTTCGCTATTGTGCTAAAAAAAGGCTCCGTAGCTCAGCCTGGCTAGAGAGACATTGAAATAAAAAGTCTCTGTATCCAGTCTTCGCTATTGTGCTAAAAAAAGGCTCCGTAGCTCAGCCTGGCTAGAGCACTGGACTTTTAATCCAGGTGTCGGGGGTTCAAATCCCCTCGGGGTCATAATTTAAGATTTGAACCTTTGGGTGAGAATCCCCTTAATACAAATGTTCCAATTCAGTGTAAAAAGAACGATTTGTATTAGTAACAAATTTGGATTCAAAATAAAGAAAATTTGTTGCCGGGGTCATAAGGCTTATTTGAATCTTGTTCGAATATTCAAATAAAAATTTTGAAAAAAATTTGCTCCAGGGTCATAATTTAAGATTTGAACCTTGGTTCAAAAATTAGAGAGTTAAATTAAAAAATAAAATTAAAAAAGAGCTAAAAACCAGTTAAAAACCGAAAGGTTTTTAAATCACTTTTTGGTAATTTTGTTATTATAAACTACAACAAAATTAGATGATTTTTAATTATCCAATAATTTGTTGATTTATCGACGAAAAACAAAATGCACATTCTACAACCAAAGCACATTAAGATGAGTCCGGAAGAATCCGAGAAACTTTTAAAGGACTTAAATATAACAAAAGCTCAATTACCTAAAATTCTTTTGGATGATGCGGGACTTCCCGAAGGTTGTCAGGTTGGGGATTTAATTAGATTAGAAAGAAAAGATGGAGACGGTATTGTAATTTATTACCGGGTTGTTGTATAATGATAGATAAAAAACATTTATTGGTTAAGAAATATATAGAAGAACACTCTTTGTTAGAATCAAATTTAACTTCTTTTAATAATTTTGTTGATTTTAGAATGCAAGAAATTGTTGATGAAATTTCTAACTCTATTGAATCTGAAGATTTTGAAATAAAGCTTGGAAAAATTGAGGTTGGAAAACCGAAAGTGGTAGAGGCAGATGGTAGTTCTTCTTTAATTACTCCAACAGATGCAAGAATAAGAAATTTAACTTATTCTGCGCCAATTACTCTCGAGGTAAGTGTTAAGAAAGGAGACCAAGTTGATTCTGACGTTGTTGAAATTGGTAAAATGCCAATTTTGGTAAAGAGTAAAGTTTGTAATACTTATGGAATGGATAGTAACCAATTAATTCAAAATTATATCGACCCTATGGATCAGGGAGGATATTTTATTGTTAATGGAAATGAGAGAGTAATGGTTATGGCGGAAGATTTGGCGGAAAATCAACCGTTTATAGAAAATAATTCCAAAGGAGATTTAATGCTTCGTTTATTTTCTTTAAGAGGAACCTATAGAATTCCTGTAACTATTAATGAGGCTAAAGACGGAATTTTTGGAGTTAGTTTTTCAAGATTTAGAGATATTCCTGCAATTATTTTATTAAAAGCACTTGGAATGACAAAAGAATCCGATATTGCTAAATATATTGGAAAAGAAACTGACAGTGTTATTGTTAATCTTTATGAGTATGTTAATTTAGTTACACAAGAAGATGCACTATTAAATATTGCAGAAACAGCAAATCTTCAAGGAACACAAAAAGAAATTTTAGATAGAGTAAAACAAAGAATTGATTCTTATCTTTTACCTCACATTGGGGAAGATAAAGATTCTCGAATGAAAAAAGCAGTTACTTTATGTAAAATGATTAAACAATTTTTAATTGCAAAAGAAAATCCAAAATTAAGAACAGACAAAGATCACTATGCAAATAAAAGAGTTAGACTTTCTGGAGATTTACTTGCTAGTTTGTTTAGAGTTAACTTAGGGATTTTGGTTAAAGACATCCAATATTCTTTGCAAAAATCTTCAAAGAGAAAGAAATTTTATTCGATAAAAACAATTGCTAAATCTACTTTATTTTCTCATAGAGTTGAATCTGCTATTGCAACTGGTTCGTGGACTGGAGAGCGAAGTGGAGTAACACAAAATATGGATAAAACAAATTATTTGGCAACACTTTCACAATTACAAAGAGTCTCTAGTATGTTAAAAAGCGATCAAGAAAACTTTATGGCAAGAACATTGCATCCAACTCATTATGGTAGATTTTGCCCAATTGAAACTCCAGAAGGAACTGAAATTGGTTTAAGAAAAAATTTAGCAATTCTTTCAAAAATTTCTACAAGAATTGATCTTAACGACGATAACTTTAGAAAAGAAATGGAATCAGAAGGATTGGGTATGGATGTAGAAGGCGAAGAAGTTTTCTTCAATGGAATTTATGTTGGAAATATTCCAAATGGTGAAGAATTTGTACAAAAAATAAGAGAGAAAAGAAGAAAAGGAGAATTACCGGTACAATTAAGTATCCGTTATGATGGAGATTATAAGGAAATTATTATCTCCACTGAATCTGGAAGGGCACTTAGACCTTTGATTGTTGTGGAGAATGGAAAGTCAAAATTAACTTCTGTTCATAAAGAGCTTTTAGAAAAGAATCAAATTGGTTGGAAAGAATTAATACAGGAAGGAGTTATAGAATATTTGGATGCTTCTGAAGAAGAGAACGCTTTAGTTGCAATTTATGAAGAGGAACTAAGCGAAAAACATACACATCTTGAAATTGATTCTATGGATCTATTTGGTGTTGTTACTTCTTTAGTTCCGTATGGAAATCACGATCAGAGTTCAAGACTTAATAGAGGTTCAAAAACACAAAAGCAGTCTTTAGGATTATACTCTGCAAATTATTTATGTAGACTGGATACAGATGTTTCAATTTTACAATATCCTCAAAAACCCGTCGTTAGAACTTTTGTGTATGATACTCTTAAGACATATCCTTCTGGACAAAATTTAACCGTTGCAATTATGACCTATGAGGGTTACAATATGGAAGATGCTCTTGTTTTAAATAAAGGTTCTTTGGATAGAGGTGTTGGAAGAAGTTTTTATTATAGACCATATTCTGCGGTAGAAATGAATTATGCTGGAGGATTAAAAGATGAAATAGGAATTCCAGATAAAGATACTTCTGGTTATAGAATTGAATCTGCTTACAAATATCTAGATGAAGACGGAATAATTCATCCAGAGGCTTCTCTTGAAGGAGGGGACGTAATTATTGGAAAAATGTCTCCACCAAAGTTCTTGTCTGAAGCAAGAGAATTGTCTATTCGAACAAGAAAAGAAGATAGTGTTGCAATGCGGCAAGAAGAAGAAGGGAAAGTCGACGCTGTTTTTATTAGTGAAGATGAAGAAGGAAATAAGATTGTTCAGGTTAAAACTAGAGATTTAAGAATTCCAGAAAGAGGAGATAAATTTGCAACTCCGCACGGACAAAAAGGTGTTGTTGGATTGATTGCTCCTGAAATGGATGTTCCTTTTACTTCTAATGGAGTTAGACCCGATGTAATGTTTAATCCCCATGGACTTCCTAGTCGTATGACTGTGGGATATTTGTTAGAATTACTTGCTGGAAAAGTTGGATGCTTAAGGGGAAAGCCCGTCGATGCTACTGCTTTTTCAGGAGAAACTAAAAAAGAGCTTGAAGAACAATTATCTGAACTTGGATTTAGGTATGATGGTAAAGAAACTGTTTATAGTGGAGTTACTGGAAAAAGAATGGAAAGTAAGATATTTGTAGGAAACCTTTATTACCTAAAGCTTAAATATATGGTTGCAAACAAATTGCATGGAAGAGCTTCAGGTAAAGTTGCTTTACTAACAAGACAACCGGTTGAGGGTAGAAGTAAAGGTGGTGCTTTAAGACTTGGAGAAATGGAACAGCAAGCATTAATTGCACACGGCGCTTCGTTGTTACTTAAAGAAAGGTATGATTCAGATAAAGTTGAACTCCCAATTTGTACTCTATGTGGAGCAATTGCAATTGACGATTCAATTCGAGGAAAAGTATATTGTCCTATTTGTCGAAGTGAAGAAGTTGAATCTGTTGAAGTTTCATATGCTTTCAAACTCTTGCTTGAAGAATTGCAAGGATTACACATACAAACTAAATTAGAATTAAAAAATAAATACGAATAAAATGGCAAAAAAACCAATAACAAAAAAAATTTCAGAAATTAGATTTGCTTTACTTAATCCAGAGCAGATAAAAAGATTATCCTCTGCAAAGATAGTTACGCCAGAATTATATGATATTGACGGATATCCGGTAGATGGTGGATTAATGGATTTAAGACTGGGTGCAATTGATCCTGGAGTAAAATGTAGAACTTGCGGTGGGAGATTAAAAGAATGCTTAGGACATCCCGGAAGTATTGATCTTGCAAGACCAGTAATGCATTTAAAATATATGCCAGTTATAGAAATGGCTTTGAGATGTTTTTGTCATAAATGTGGAAAATTATTATTAAGTGAAAAGGAGATGCAAAAATACTCTAAGGGCGAAAGAGCAAAGAAAGCAAAAGATAAAAAAGTTTGTCCTCATTGTGGAGAACTTCATGAGAAAGTCAAATTAGATAAGCCGACAAGTGTTTATGTTGGAAAGACAAGAATTTTCCCAACAGAAGTAAGAGAAATTTTAGTAAATATTTCTGACGAGGAATTGAAAAAAGTTGGAATAGATACAAATTGTACTCGACCAGAATGGGCAGTTTTAACAACTCTTCTTGTTCCCCCGGTTACAGTTAGGCCTTCAATAAGTTTAGAATCTGGTGAAAGAAGTGAAGATGATCTAACCCATAAACTTTCAGATATTATTCGAGCGAATCAAAGACTTTGGGAAAATTTAAACGCGGGTGCTCCAGAAGTAATTATAGAAGATTTATGGGATTTATTACAATATCACGTTACAACTTTCTTTGATAATACTATTGCTAGGGTTCCGCCTGCAAGACATAGAAGCGGTCAACCATTAAAGACAATAACCGAAAGAATTAAAGGTAAGGGTGGAAGAATTAGAAAGAATTTGGCAGGTAAAAGAGTTAATTATTCTGGTAGAACAGTTGTTTCTCCAGATCCAATGATAGAGATAAATGAGGTTGGAATTCCTTATGAAATTGCTACAATCGTCACTGTTGCTGAAACTGTTAACGATCAAAATCTTGAAAAACTAAAGAAATTAGTTTTAAGAGGTTCACAATATCCAGGTGCAAATTATGTAATTAGACCCGATGGAAGAAAGAAGAAGATTAGTGAAGAATTAAAAGAAGAAATTGTGAATGAGCTTGTCCCAGGATATAAAGTTGAAAGGCATTTAACTGACGGAGATGTTGTTTTAGTTAATAGACATCCTTCTTTACATAAGGGAAGTTTGATGGCTCATTTTGTAAGAGTTATTTCTGGAAGAACATTTAGATTGCATCCAGCAGCAGCTTTCCCATATAATGCAGATTTTGATGGTGATGAAATAAATATTCACTCTCCTCAAACAGAAGAAGCTCGTGCAGAAGCAAAATTAATTTTGGATGTAAAGAAAAATATGATGTCTCCAAAAAATAATACTCCCTTCATTGGTTGTTTAGCTGACGCTATAACTGGAAATTATCTTTTAGCTTCTGAAAAAATTTCAGATAAGGATGCAAATCAACTTTTATACAGATCAAATATTGATTCTAAAGTAGATAAGAAAAGTATTTCTGGAAATGAATTGTTCTCAAGGATTTTACCTAAAATAAATTTTAAGAACGATTCAATGACAATTCAAAATGGGGTAGTTGTCGAGGGAAGAGTGGATAAAACGGCATTTGGACAAGAAGATGGTGAATTAATTTCGGTTCTTGATAAAGAAGTTGGAAGAAACGAAACATTCGATATAATTAAGAGAGCTTTCAAATTAGGAACAAACTATCTTTCTGAAAAAGGAATTACAATTTCAGTAAATGATTTAGATTTAGATGATTCTGTCCTTGATAAAGGAAAAGAAGTAATTAAAAAAGCTTATTCTAAGGTAGAAGAAGTTTTAGCTTCTTATGAAAAAGGAGAATTAGAAATTGTTCCAGGTAAAACTTCTGAAGAATCAAGGGAAATTGCAATTTTGAAAGTTTTAAATGAAGTAAGAACAAAAATTGGTGACATCGTTAAAAAAGATTTCCCCGAGTCAAGTCCAGTTAATAATATGATTAATTCTGGTGGTGGTGGAAAGATTTTGAATATCACTCAGATGGCTAATTGCGTAGGTCAGCAGGTTCTTAACGGTAGAAGGGTGGATATTGGTTTCCAGGATAGAACATTATCTTTCTTTGAGAAAAAAGATTTATCTCCAAAGGCAAGAGGATTTATTTCAAGTCCTTTTATTAGAGGATTAAGGCCGGATGAATTTTTCTTCGGTGCAATGACTGGTAGAGATTCTCTTATGGATACTGCTCTTAGAACTCCAAAATCTGGTTACTTATATAGAAGACTTGCAAGTGCTTTCCAAGATTTGAAAGTAGAATACGACGGAACAGTTAGAGATGGAAACAACAATATCATTGAATTTAAGTTTGGTGACGACGGAATTGATGTATCAAAACTTCATTTGAATGAAAAAGTTGATTCTGGAGAAGCAATTGGAATTATAACTGCTCAAAGTTTTGGTGAATCTTCTACTCAGATGGTTTTGAATACTTTCCATATGGCTGGTGTAGCTGAAATGCAGGTTACAACTGGTTTACCAAGGTTAATTGAAATTTTTGATGCAAGAAGAACACCTTCTTCTCCGAAAATGGAGATTTATCTAAATAAGGAATACGATAATGAAGAAGATGCAAAAGTATTTGCTGAAAGAGTTAAAGAAGTTAAAGTAAAAGAAATTTCCTCTGAGATTAGTTTAGATTTTAGCACAAAACAAGTCGAAATAAAAATTGATAATAAGGGATTAAAGCAAACCCACACTTCAATAAAGAAAGTTGTTGAAACTTTAAATGAAAAAGGATTTGATGTTAAAGAAAAAGGAGATTATATTGTTCTTAACGCATCCGAATTTAGCTTAAGAGAGATATATAAACTTAAAGAAAAATTGAAAGAAACAATTATTTCAGGAGTTAAGGGAGTAAGTCAAATCTTAGTTGTAAAAAGAGAAAAGAATTATGTTGTAGTTACTCTTGGAACAAATTTAAAAGAAGTTTTGAAAATGAAAGAAGTAGATGTGACAAAAACAATTTCAAATGACTTGCATGAGGTTTGTAGTGTTTTCGGAGTAGAAGCTGCAAGGCAATTGGTTATAAACGAGATTGCTTACACTTTGAATAATCAAGGATTAGATATTAATGAAAGACATCTTAAACTTGCTGCAGACGCTATGACAAATGCTGGTTCTGTAAAAGGAGTTACTAGAATGGGAATCATTGCTCAAAAGGCTTCTATTCTTGCAAGAGCGACATTCGAGACACCAGATAAACAATTCGTAAATGCTTCAATTAAAGGAGATTCAGATAAATTAACTAGTGTTGTAGAAAACATAATCTTGAACCAACCCGTGCCTTTGGGAACAGGCCTTCCTGGACTTATGGTCGAAGTTGTTGGACCTTTGATAAAGAAAGATTCTGAAAAAACTAAAGCAAGTTCTAAAGTTGTAGAAAATACAAATAAATAAGATTATTCCTTTTGAATAGTCACTTTTAGAAAGTTTTATATATTTATTTTTAACAAAAGTTGTATGAAAAAAACATTGCAATCTTTGGTTTTAGTAGGAGCATTTCTTGGTTCGGCATTATTTGTAAATTCTTGTAAAAAAGAAAATATAAAAAACAAAATTGAATCTCCAGATTATTATTCACATTTCATCGCTTATGAAGGAAAAAGAAATAAAGTTTATGATCCAAATCCAAGAGACAATAAATATGAGCCTACAATTGGGGTAGGACACTATTTGGACGGCCCAGGTTCTAGAGAATCTTTTGAAAACGCTTTACCTGAAATAAATTATGATTTAGTATATTCTAAAAAGAAAAAATTGACCGACGAAGAAGTGAGAAAACTTTTTGATTATGACCTTGCAAAAAAAATAAATGATGCTAAGGAAGCCTTTGATAATTTTGATTCTTATCCAAATTATTTAAAAATCGCACTTGTTGATGGTTTTTATCGGGGAGATTTGAAAAAAAGCCCAAAAACTCAAGAATTAATTAGGCAAGGAAAATTTTATGAAGCATCTATTGAATATTTGAATCATAAGGAATATAAAAACGCTAAAAAAAATAAAATGCGCGGAGTTTTTAATAGAATGAATTCTAATTCTAAAGCAATGTTAAAATATTCTAAAGAAAATAAAATTACGACGGAGAAGTAATCTTTCTGAAATCTTTGTCTCGACGAGGATAAGAAAGGTTTATAAACAAAATATTAATAAGAAAATTATATGACAAATACTATTGAAATGGAGGATTTGATGCACTTAAAATTATTCGAGAGTGTAACAAAAATTTCTACAAGATATACTTTTATTTATAACAATACTTTATTTTTTTGTGTTTTAAAAAAAGATCTTTCAAAAGCAATTGGAAAAGACGCAGCAAATGTTAAAAAAATAAATTTTATTGCAAAAAAAAGAGTAAGGATTTTGGCTTTACCTACGGAAGAAAAAGATATAAAAAAGTTTATCGAATCAATTGTTTCTCCAATTGAATTTTCAGAATTAGAAATAAAACAAAATGAAATTATTTTAACTGCGGGAAGTCAAAGCAAAGCAGCTCTTTTGGGAAGAGAAAAGAGAAGATTAAAAGAAATGGAAAAAATAATAAGAGACTATTTTAAAAAATCTTTTAGAATTGTTTAGAGAAACATTTTTAAATTAAAATTATCAACAACATATAATGGGATTAAAAAACGCTAAAAAATTAATGAAAGAAAGAAAAAAATATAGATGGAGCGATAGCATTTACAAATCGAGAGTTCTTAACTTGTATGCTAAATCAGATCCATTAGAAGGAGCTAGTCAAGCAAAAGGAATTGTTCTTTCAAAAGTCCAAAAAGAAGCTAAACAGCCAAATTCTGCAATGAGAAAATGTTGTAAGGTTCAATTAACAAAAAACAGTAGAATCGTTACTGCTTTTATTCCGGGAAATTTAGCACAAAAATTTGTTGATGAGCACGACGAAGTTTTAATTGAAAGAATTGGTGGAAAGCAAGGAAGAACAAAAGGAGATATACCTGGAGTAAGATATTGTGTTATTCAAGTAAATGATCAGCCTTTAGAAAGATTGTGGTTAGGCAAGATCGAGAAGGGAAGAAGATAATGGTAGAAATAGAAAACTTTAAAATTTTTGATTTATGGGATGTTTCTGAAATAGAAGTTAAGGAACCCGGACTTAAATCAGTTGTAAATATTGAACCAAGATTAGTTTTAAAAAATCAAGGAAAAAATGTTGTAAAAGGTGGACAAGCAAAAGTGAATATAATTGAAAGACTTGCAAATAAATTAGCAGTTTCTGGACATCGGAATAAAAAACATAAAATTGAACTTGGGAAAAATACAGGAAAATATGCTAAAAATATGAAAACAGTTATTGATGCTTTTAAAATCATCGAGGAAAAAAAGAAGATGAATCCAATTCAAGTTTTTGTTAGTGCTTTAGAAAAAGCTGCTCCCAGAGACGAGACAACAGTTATTGAATATGGTGGTGCAAGATATCCTCAGGCAGTAGATATTTCTCCAATTAGAAGAGTAAATATCACTTTAAAAAATATGATTCATGCTGCAAGCGATAAAGCATTCAATAAAAAGAAAAATATTTCTGAAGCATTGGCTGAAGAGATTATGCTTACATACGATGAAAACGGAGATAGCGTTTCATTAAGAAAGAAAAACGAATCGGAAAAACAAGCAGATGCTGCTCGATAATTTTAATAAATAAATCTATAAATCATTTAATTTAAATTATTTAATGGGAAAGAGTCTTCTAAAATCAATTTTGGAAAATATCGGACTAAATAAGCCTAGAGAAGTTTTTGCGGATTACGGTTTACATCCAGAAAGATATCCAAAATTAAACCTTGCTTTAAAAGAATATGAGGAAAAAAAGTTATCTAAAAAGTTTTCTTTTGAAAAAGTTTATTTTAAAACGTGTCCTGCATGTGGAATTGTTTATATAAGCGGAAACGAGATTTGTTCAAGGTGTTTGGATGTGTATGAAAATGAAAATTTATTTTGGAAGCAAGGAAAAAAATTATAAAATTAGTTATTACATTTTCGCGAAACATTTAAAAACCATTTTATAATAATTCTTATATATTCGAGAAAGGACATCAAGTTTGTTCGTTCTTCGTCTTTAAAATTCAAACAAAAATGGCAGAAAAAGAGCAATAAATTGCTCAGGCTTCTACCATTAAAAAAACAAAAACAATGGCAGAAAAAGAAACAAGCTTAGAAAAAATTAAAAGACTCACTTCTACTCAGGAGAATATTAGAAATGTAGCCACTAGTGCACATATTCACCACGGTAAAACTGCTTTTACTGACAATCTTTTAGCTGCAGCAGGGATGATGGCTTCTAAAAATGCGGGTTCTTTAGAGGAAGGGATGGCTACTTGGACACATTCAGATGAACAAGAGAGATTGATGACTGTTGATGCTGCAAATGTTTCTATGGCTCACAATTATCAAGGAAAAGAATATTTAGTTAATTTAATTGATACTCCCGGTCATGTAGATTTTGGTGGAAATGTTACTCGTGCAATGAGAGCAATTGACGGGACTTTTGTTTTAGTTTGTGCTGTTGAAGGGATTATGCCCCAAACAGAAACAGTAATTAGGCAGGCTTTAAGAGAAAGGGTTAAACCTGTTTTATTTATTAACAAGGTAGATAGATTGATAAAAGAATTAAAAGTTACTCCAGAACAAATGCAGGAGAGATTTCAAAAAATAATTCAGTCATTCAATAATTTGATAATGCAAATTGCCGAAGAACAATTTAAAGAAAAGTGGAAGGTTAATGTTATGGATGGAAGTGTTGCTTTTGGAAGTGCACGAGAAAATTGGGCAATGTCTGTTCCATTTATGCAGAAAAAAGGGATTAGTTTTAAAGATATTTATCATATTTACGAAGTAGATGAAGAGGAAAGAAAAAAATGGGTTTGGGAAAATGCTCCTCTTTATGAAGTTATTATGGATATGGCAGTAAAACATTTACCAAATCCAATTGATGCACAAGCTTACAGAATCCCAAAAATTTGGAGAGGGGAACCCGAGAGCGATTTTGGAAAACATTTAATTGGTTGTAATAAGGGAGGGGAAGTTGCATTCGTAGTTACAAAAATAGTCATTGATCCTCGTTCAGGTAAAGAAATTTGTGCGGGTAGATTGTATTCTGGAACTCTTAAGGCGGGAATGGATGTCTATTGCAACAATGCTAAAAAACCAAGTAAAATTCAACAGGTCTTAGTATATAATGGTGTTAAGCCGGAAATTCTTGACGAAGTGCCTGCAGGAAATGTTTTAGCAATCACTGGAGCAAATGTGGATGTGGGAGAAACAATCACTACGACTCCACAGACTGCTTTTGAAGAGATTAAACATCTTTTCCAACCAGTTATTACCAAATCGATAGAACCAACAAAAACTGCTGATTTACCAAAATTAATTGAAGTTTTAAGAAAAGTTTCAAAAGAAGATCCTTCAATTAAAATTAATATTAATGAAGAGACAGGGGAAAGCCTTATGTCTGGAATGGGGGAGTTACATTTAGAAATAATTGAAAATAGAATTAAAACTGAAAAAGGATTGGAAGTAAAAACTTCTGCTCCGATTGTAGTTTATAGAGAAACTATCTCTAAATCTTCTCCAGCTGCAGAAGGACGTTCTCCAAACAAACATAATAGCTTTTTTATTCGTGTTGAATCTTTAGACGATATTGCAGACAATGCAATACAAAACGCAATGGTTCCCGACGGAAGGGTAAAAAGAAAGGCCTCAGATATTTTAACTCAGTATGCTTCTTTAGATTGGGATAATGATAGTATTCGTTCTATAAAAGATATTTACAAAGGAAATGTATTTTTAGATGAAACTAAGGGAGAAGTTCACATGCTTGAAGTAATTGAGATGATTTTAGATGCTTTTGAGATGGTAATTGATGCTGGTCCTTTAGCACACGAACCATGTATGAAAATGAAAGTTACTTTAGAAGATATAAAACTCCATGAAGATGCTATCCATAGGGGTCCTGCACAAATTTACCCGGCAGTTAGAGAAGCGATTCACGAAGCGATGAAACTTGCAAATCCATCACTATTAGAACCATTACAAGTTCATGCAATTGAAATTCCTGTAGATTTTATTGGTTCGGTTACAAAACTTGTTGGAACCAAGAGAGGACAAATGCTTAATGTAGAGCAAGAAGGAAATACTGCAGTTATAGAAGCAAAATTACCTGTCGCAGAAATGATTGGATGGTCTAGCGATTTAAGAGGTGCTACTGAAGGTAGAGGAACTTCTGCTCTTAAAGACCAGCAATTTGAAAAAATACCTCAATCATTACAAGCAGATGTGATTAAGAAAATAAGAAGTAGAAAAGGACTTGCAGAAAATCAGTAATATTCTATACAAATCTTTAAATAAATATTTTATTATTTAATGTAATGAAGAAAACTTTTTTTAAAGAAGATTCTATTGGAGAAATTTTAAGTAAAGAGTTTGTTTTATATTCTGAAAATCTTCATTTAGAAGAACTTGCCCATTCAAATAGCTACACTGTTATTCCTGCAAGAATTTCTAACGATGATTCTATTCAAAGGAAATTTTTAAAACACGGACCAGAGATTACTTTAGAAAGAGCGTATTCTATTGGATATTCTTTTGAATTGGATGTTCCAAACGAACTTTGTAAACTGGCATTCGAAGAAGAAAGAAAAAGAATTTCTTGTGCTTATTCTTTTAAACCGTATTGGGGATTAGACCGAAAAAAAAGAAGAGTTTCTTTAGTGGATTGTTTTTTAGGAGCAAAACTTTATGCATATTCGGAAAATAATCCCGAAGATAAAATAAAAATAAATATTTATGGAGATTCTTTGAGAGTTGCAAAAGAAGGAGCAAATGTTTTTCTAGAAGTTCCTTCTACACAAGAAGGATCGCCAGGATATAAATTTTCTTTTGTGTTTGTTCCGATAGTAGATAACCAATTAAAAAATAAAATATGGCAGCAAGTTTCTTCAAATCATTCTTGTCAGTATAAATATTTTAAGGGATTGAAATATAATTTTTTTAATTCTCTAGAAGATTCTTCTACTAATGATGTTTGTTTCCATGAAATTGCAGGATATTATAAAATAATTGACGAATTTTTAAAAAAAGGAAATAGAGTCCCTTTTGAAATGAACCCTTTTGTAATTCCCACAAAATCAACGGTTGATTTTAATCTTGCTTTAGAAAATAATGTTTTGCTTTTTGATGAAACTATAAAAGAAAAAAATAAGCTAAGAAAACCAAAAATTGCAGATAAAGAAATTTTAAATTGGGAAAGAGTTAGAGAAAATCCATATCGTAATTTATTTTTTTATGATATAAATAATGAAGGAAAATTAAAAGATTATTTCAAAAAATAAAAAGTGGGGCATTAAATAAATCCAATGCCCCCAGATTAACCGAAGTTAAACTGATCTAAAAACCTAAACAAACTTAACCGAAGTTAAATAAGCCTAAATAATTAGACAATTTTTTAAGGAATATAGAGTATATAAGTGTTTCGTTTTCAAATTACATATTTTCTAAATCAATTAAATTGAATTTTCCATTAATCCACTTAAATGAATCTATAATTACTAAAAATATCAACGAAAGAATAAATACTGTTGCTAAATCATTTATGTGAAGGGGAGCTGTTTCAAAAATTTTATTGACTGGAGTGTAAATAATTATGAATGTGGCAATTAAAGAGATGATTGATGCATAAAATAGATATATGTTTTTGAATGGGCTACGAGTTAGAACGCCTTTTCTAAATGACCTAAATTCAAAGCCCGAAGCAATTTCTAAAAAGATTAATGTTGCAAGTGCGACGGTTCTTGAATAAACGACGCCTTCTTGAAAAAGATTGAATGTGATATAATAACTCAATAAAACTAACAGCATTTTGAAAGTTCCAACAACGAGGATTATTGAAATTAATTTTTTATTTAATATTTCTGCATTTTTACGAGGCTTTTCTATCATAGAATCCGTTGAAGCGGGGTTTAGTCCAATAGTTATTGCGGGAAGATTATCCGTTACAAGATTCATAAATAAAATATGAAGTGCTAAAAGCAAAGGAGTTTGCCATCCTAAAATTGGTGAAAGCAATACTCCAAAAAATAAAATTGAAAGCTCAGCAAAATTGCATGAGAGTTGATATGTTACAAACTTTCTGATATTTTTAAAAATGGTTCTTCCCTCCTCGATTGCACAAACAATTGTACTAAATTTGTCGTCTTTTAATGTTAAATCTGCAACAGAACGAGAAACATCAGTTCCGTTTTTTCCCATCGCGACTCCAATATGAGCTTCTTTTAGTGCTGGTGCGTCATTCACTCCATCGCCAGTCATTGTAACAATTTCCCCTAATGCTTTTAATGCTCTAACAATCCTTATTTTGTGCTCTGGTTTTACTCTTGCAAAAATTGAAATCGAGGGGATTATCTTTTCTAATTCTTCGTCGGTATATTTATCTAATTCGAATCCTTCCATTAAATCGCCTTTTAATCCTACCTCTCTTGCAATTGCTAAAGCAGTTTCTTTATTGTCGCCAGTAATCATTTTTACTTTTATTCCTGCGATTTTACATTTAGTCAAAGATTCTTTGACTTCTTCTCTTGGAGGATCTTTCATCGCGACAAAACCAGAAAAAACTAAATCACATTCTAAATTCTCCTTAGATTTTTCCTCGATTTTTTTATATGCAAATCCTAGAGTTCTTAGCGTTTCCAAGGCCAACCCCCTATTTGTTTCTAAAATTTTTTTCTTTTCTTTTTCTGTTAATCTGAATATTCCGTTTCTTTTTTGAATATGTGTACAGCGAGGTAAAATATATTCTATTGCTCCTTTTGAATAAAGTATTTTTTCTTTTCCTAAATCATATAACACAGACATTGTTTTTCTTTCAGAATTAAAAGGTATCTCGTAAATTTTTTCGTATTTGAAATCTTCTTTATGTATTCCTGCTTTTGCAGATAAAACTAAAATTGCAGATTCTGTTGGGGAACCGATGGCGTTTACCTCTCCTTCTTGGCCGGTTCTTTCAATTTCTGCGTCGTTACATAAAATAAAATTGTTAAATAAATGTTTAAAAAATTCTTCTTTTTTTATTTCGTATTTTTTTCCATTTTTTAAAAAATCTCCAGAAAGATTGTATCCTTCTCCAGAAACTTCAAAAATTTCGTCTCCAGCAAATATTTTTTTTACGGTCATTTCTCCTTTTGTTATTGTCCCAGTTTTATCCGAGCAAATTACGGTTGTTTCTCCTAATGTTTCTATTATTGACATTCTATTAACAATGGCGTTCAATTTTGCCATTCGGTATGCGCCAGAAGAAAGAGTTGTTATCAAAACAACTGGAAACCCTTCGGGAAATGCTGAAACTGAAAGAGCAATTGTAACAACTAAAATATTAATCAAAACTTCTTTATTTATTATAGGGCTTTGGATTAACATTAAAACCCCCGTTAAAACAGAAACGATTACTGCAAGTATTGCCATATACTTTGCTATTTTGTTTACCTTATTTTGTAATGGAAGCTCTTTTTCTGTGGAAGAAATCATATTTGCAATATTTCCAAATTTAGTGTTCATTCCTGTATGAATTACTTTTGCTAGGCATTTTCCACTAACAATGTATGTTCCCATAAATATTGTATTCTCGTCAGAATATTTTTCTCCAACGATAACTTTTTTTGAAACCTCTTTAGATTCTCCTGTTAAAACAGATTCGTTAACTAACAACTCGTTTTCTTCTAACACTAAACAATCTGCCGGAATTTTTTCTCCATTTCTTAAAACTAAAATGTCTCCTGGAACAATTTTGTTAGATTCTATTTCTTGTTCGTGTCCGTCTCGAATAACGATAGAAACTGGAACGAGCATATTTTTTAGAGCACCAATTGCTTTCTCTGAACGATATTCTTGAATAAATCCAATTATTGTTACCATAAAAATTACAAATAAAATTGTGTATGCGGTTATGTGCTTTCCTACAAAAAAAGAGATGATTGTTGCAAAGACTAAAAGATAGACAATAAAATTACTTTTTATTTGGTGGAGAAATATTTTTATTGGCCCGTTTTTTGAGATGTCTCTTATTTCATTTAAACCGTACTCGGATAAAAGTTTTTCTGCCTCGCTTTTTTTTAGTCCTTCTTTTTTTAAACCCATGAATAAATTACAAAAAAAGGATATAAAAATATTGGTATTTTTTAAAAATAGGGAATCTTTTTAATCTTTGTTTTTTTAATTAAAATATGAAAAAAGTTTTAGTGGATACAAATTTTTTGGTTTATTGTGTTAAGAAAAAAATAGATTTTTTTGAATTTTGCCAGTTAAACGGATTTTTAGTAATAATTCCTTTAGAAATTTTAAAAGAAATTGATAGGTTAATTTCTTCTTCAAAATCTTCCTTAGCCAATGTTTTAAAATCAATAAAAAAAATAATTGAAAAAGAAAAATATGAAGCGATTTCTATTAAGGGAAAATATGTAGATTCGGGAATTATAAATTATTTGAAAAAAAATCCAGAAATATTCTTAGCAACGATGGACGAGAAACTTCAAAAATTGGTAAAAAATAAAATAATAAAAATAAGGGGGAAGCAAATTGAATCTCTTGGGTGAAATAAAAGAAAGCTTTTTAAACCAACCTTCACTATTTTTTTTGATTTAAGATGTTTTATGTTGTAGAAGTTAAAGACCATGTAAGAGTTGAGCCAAAGTTGTTTGGTTTGCCTACTTCTGAAGCTGTTGAAAAACAACTTAGAGAGAGTTTTAAAGATTATTACAATAAAGAACTTGGAAAAGTTGTCGCTGTAATAGAAATTCTTGAAGTTGGAAAAGGAATTTTAATTCCTGGCGACGGTGCAGCTTATTATGATTCTCGATTTAAATTACTTGTTTTTAGACCAGAACTACATGAATTGATCTATGGAAAAGTTTCTGAAATAACAAATTTTGGAGCATTTATTGATATGGGTCCTATGAGGGGAATGATTCATATTTCACAAACAATGGACGATTATGTTTCTTTTAGTAAAGATGAAGCTTTGCTTGGAAAAAATTCAAAAAGAACTTTAAAAGTAGGGGATTTATGCCTTGCAAGAGTTGTTGCAATTTCTCATAAAGGTGACGAACCAAAAATAGGTCTAACAATGAGACAACCCGGATTAGGAAAAATTGAATGGATAAAAGAAGATCAAATTAAAAAAGAAACTGAAGCAAAAAAGTTAGCAAAAGAATCTGAAAAAGCAGAAAAAGGAGCAAAGAAAAAATAAAATGGCAATAAAAGAAAAAGCTTGTAAAATTTGTAAAACAATTTATTTAGATGGAGATAAATGTCCAAATTGTGGTTCAAAAGAGTCTATAGAAGGATTTAAAGGGAGATTGGTCGTAATAAATCCAGATAAATCGGAAGTTGCAGAAAAATTAAATTTAAAAACCTCGGGAGAGTTTGCAATTAAAACAAAATAAAATGGAATTTAAAATTATTCAAGAAAAGGAAAACATTCTATTAAATAGAAACGAATTTATTTACGAAATTAAAGAAGAAGTGATTCCAAGTAAAGAAATAGTTAAAGAAGAACTTTCAAAAAAGTATGGATTCGAAAAAGATTTAATCGAAGTATTGAAGATTTCTGGAAAATTTGGAGTAAAGATATTTGAAGTGATTGTACATGTTTACCATAACAAAGAGGAAATGAATAAAACTATTTTAAAGTCTAAAAAACAAAGAGATGCGGAAGCAAAGGCTTTAGAAGAAGCAAATAAACCAAAAGAAGAGGTAACCCAATAAAATGGCAAAAAAAGGCGGAAAGAAGGGCGGAGATGGGAAAAAACCCCATAAAAATAAACCTACAAGTAAAAAATATACCCATTATGAAATTTCTTCAGACAAAGCTACAAAAAAGTTGCCTTTTTGTCCTAGATGTGGCCCAGGTGTTTTTTTGAATGTTTCACAAGGAAGAAGGTATTGTGGAAAATGCCATTATTCTGAATTTGATTCTAAAGAACCAAAGAAAGAATAATTTTAATTTATCTTCTTAAAAGAAAACTTATTTTTTTCGTATGAAAAGTTTATTCTATCGATAATTATTTCTCCGACGAATGCGAAAGGAACTGCAACAGCTAAAGCAACTAGAACAACCTGAAACGTTATAGGGTTTCCAATTGCAAAATAAAAAGCAGTTAAATCCTCTATAACTCCGACGACTACACCAAAAATTAAGAATTCTAAAAAAACTTCTAGTTTTTCATATTTTTTATCCAATTTAAAAATTTTTATAAAATCAAAATGATCTACAATATATTCTCCAAAGAATGCGAAAGGTAAGGTTATTAAAAAAACTGTTAAAAAAATATGAAAAGTTATTGGTTCGTGAGTTAGAAGTTTTATGATGATAATATCTTCGATTATTCCCAATATTACTCCGCCTATCAAGAACTCTAAAAATATTAAAATCCTCTTTTCCATTGTAAAAATGAGATCTTTTTGAATTTAAACCTTTACTTTTCAAACGAAACATATTTAATTGAAAAATTCTATGTTTAATAAAAATAGAACAAATAAATGCCAAAGTGTTACTACCCTAAAAGTGATTGTCATTTTATAAGAGTAACAATATCGAAAGGTTTAAATACTCTGGACTCATAAGATTATTATCACCTCTTTTTCCCCAGGAGGCAGTTCAAATCGGACTAGTTTTTTGATTTGAAAAGTCTCCCAGGGTTATATTCACTTTTTTTTAATTAAAAATTTATAAATTGGTTTAGTTTATAGTTTATATGGAAAAAGAAGAGGAAAAAAAATTTTCTCCAAATCAAGAGCAAGTTCATAGCATTGTTTTTAACAAGGAGCTTCGTTGGCAAGAAATTATTTATGATTTGATTAATAGTGAACAGTTAGATCCTTGGGATGTAGATATAATTCTTTTAACAGACAAATATTTAGAAAAAATAAGTGTATTGGAAGAGGCCGATTTTTTTGTTTCAAGTCAAGTTCTTTTAGCAGCATCTTTTCTTTTAAGAATAAAATCAGAAATTCTTTTAAATAAATATATTAAAAGCATAGATGAAATACTCTTTGGTAAAAAAGAAGAAAAAAAATATACCCTTGAACGAATAACTTTAGAAGACGATATTCCGGAACTTATTCCGCGCAGTCCAATGCCTAGATTTAAAAAAGTTTCTTTAAAGGAATTAATTGATTCATTAAATAAAGCAATAATAACAGAAAATCGTAGAATTAGAAAAGTGATTATTAATAAAAATGCTTTAAGAGAATCTTCAATTTCTTTACCGAAGGAAAAAATGAGCATCACGGATAGAATAAAAGAAGTTCTTGGAAGAATAAATAATTTTTTTTCTATTAACACTAAAGAAAATAAAATGGGATTTTCAACTCTTGCCGGAAAAGAAAAAGAAGATAGATGCGCTTCATTTTACCCATTGCTCCAATTAGAGAACAATAACAAAATTTGGTTAGAACAAGAAAAACATTTTGAAGAGATAGAAATTTGGTTAAAAGAAAAATATTTAAAAGAATTTGGTGACCCAAATAAGGATTTAAGAGAAGAATTATTAAAAAATTACGATGAAAAATGGGAAATTGAAAAAATTGAAAATTACGAGGAAGAGGAAATAGATAAAAAATGAAAGTTGGAGTTTTATTTTCGGGTGGAAAAGATTCTTGTTATGCAGCCTATTTATTAAAAAAAGAGGGCAAAGAACTTGCTTGTTTAATTTCTATTTTTTCGAAAAATGAAGAAAGTTATATGTTTCATACTCCTTCAATAAAAAAAACCAAAAAACAAGCTGAAAAAATAGGTCTTCCAATTTTGATAAAAAAGACCGAAGGAAAAAAAGAAGAAGAGTTAATAGATTTGGAAAATGCAATCTCTCTAGCGATAAAAAAATATAAAATTGAAGGGATTGTTACTGGGGCCTTGGCTTCAACATATCAGGCTTCGCGGATACAAAACATTTGCGATAAATTGAAAATAAAATGCTTTAATCCCCTTTGGCAAAAGAATCAAATTGAACTTTTAGAAGAATTAATTAAAAATAAATTCGAAGTAATTATCGTTGGAGTTTTTGCTTATCCTCTTGATGATAAATGGCTTTTGAATAAAATCGATAAAGAATTTATTTTGAAAACTAAAAAGTTGCAAGAAAAATATGGAATAAATCCTGCAGGTGAAGGCGGAGAATTTGAAAGTTTTGTCGTCAATTGTCCCTTATTTAAAGAAAAAATAAAAATTAAATCTCATAAAATATTCGGAGAAAAAAATTCTTGGAAAGCAGAAATTGAAGTTGAGTAATGTAATCTATTTTTTACAAAAACGAAGCATTTAAATAGTAATATATTTTTTACATTTTATGGATAATAAAAAAATGCTTTTTTGGAGATATCTTTTTTCAGCAACACTTATTTTAGTCGGAGCAATTTTAGAATCTTATTCAATTGGAAAAGAATTTTTAGGATTTTCTAGTATAGGTTCTTGGATGATTTATGTTGGATTTATAATGCTTGCAATAATTACTCTTAGAACATTTTTGAAAAAAGAAAAAATTATTGATGAAAGAATGAAATTTATATCTCAGAAAGCCTCGGCCTTCACTTTCTCTTTAATAATTTATTTTTCATTTATAATTATGATTCTTGACGGAATAAAACCTCTTTCAATTAGACTATATCTTTTTATGAGCTATTTTATTTGTGGAGTTATTCTTGTTTATGCAATTTCTTATCGGATTTTATCAAGATTTAATTAAAATGGAAAATAAGATTTTAGAGTTTAGAAAAAAAATAAAAATAACTCAAGAAGATTTAGCAACATCTGTTGGAGTTACTCGTCAAACAATAATTTCTTTGGAGGCGGGAAAATACAATCCTTCTTTGGAATTGGCACATAAAATAACTATTGCCTTAAAGAAAAAAAGAATTGAAGAAGTTTTTGTTTTTAATTAATCTAATTAGGGAGGGTTTTAAATAGTTAATTTTATATCTTTTTATATGAAAAAAAAAACAGTTTCATGGATGATTGCATTATTCCTTTTATTTATCGGTCTATCCTCTTATTTTCTTGTTAATTTTTACTCGGATAAAAATCAATTTTCATATAGAACTGAAATAAAAATAAATGGAACTTTAATCGAAGAAAGAATTTTTTTTAAACCAAATCAGGATTTTCATTCTCTTTTTCATTATTTTGATAGTCCAATTTCTGTTTTGGGAAATGAAGAAAATTCTGTAAAAATTGAGAAAGTTGGTTGCGAAAAAGGAACTCCTTATTTTAGAACAATAAATGATTGTTATGTTGGAGAAAATTTAGAAAAAGCAAGTTGTCCAAGATACACAGAAAATAACGAATATGGATGCACATTTGGAAATGATTTTGGTTTTAAAAAAGGCAAAGAATATTTTATTGAAGCAAAATACTCTTTAAATCCAAATTCGATTATTCAAATAGAAGGAAAAAACTACATCAAATTTATTTTATTTTCAAAAGGAGGCCATGAAGATTTATTTTTAGATAAAAACTTTTTTGTTTCTGGAGAAAATGAAATTATTTTGAAAGAGAGATATTTTTCAAATCAAGAAGTTTTTATTTATATTCCATATTATGGATCTACCGAAGGGTATGTTCTTTTAAGAGAAGAAAAACCCGAAGAAAAAAATATTTCATTTTTTAAATTTTTGATGCTTTTACTTTCTATTTTTCCAGGAATATTTTTTATTATTTTTTGGTATTATAATGGAAAAGAGAATTTTGAAGAAGATATTCCAGAAGAATTAAGTTTATTTCCTAAAAAAAGAAAACCTTGGCAAGTCGCGGCTTTTTTTAATACCCCTTTTGTAACCAATCAAAATATTTATCCGACATTACTTGCAAGTTTATATGAGAAAAAAATAATAGACATAAAAGAAGAAAATAAAAAAACTTTAATAAAAATAAAAGAACACAATGGAGAAAATTTGGATGAAGGGGAAAATAAATTTATAGAAATTTTAAAATCTATTAAATTAATTAATTCGGATAAAAATGATTATTTTGAATTAGACTCTTCAATTAAATTTTTTAAATATAATGAAAAAAAGAAATTGCAAAAAGCTTCAAAAGATTTCTTTTCTTTTTTAAGCGAGGAAAAAAAGAAATACCTTGAATCTCTTAAAGTATTTTCCGTACTTTCTTTATTTGTTTATTTTGCCATTTCTATTTTTGTCTACTTATTTATTTTTAAGATTGTTTATGGTCCAAGATTAATTTGGATATATTTTTTTGCAATCTTTTTTTATTTTATTATTTTTATACTTTCATTTCAAATGGGAATTTTATCAAAATATAAAGAAAAAAACTATATTGAATTTCAAAAATGGAAATCATACAAAAAATTCTTAAAAAATTCTTATTCTATGAAAGCTCACGGATATGCTGGAACAATTATTTGGTCCGAAATTCTTTTATACGCAACGGCTTTGGGAGTTGCAAAAAAAGTCCTTGAACAATTAAAAAAAGAAAAAGTTATAGATGAAAAACAATACAAAGCTTACGCTTTTGCGACATCTCCAAAAATTTATACAACTATTAATTCGACACAGGCTTCGAGTGGCGCAGGAGGAATGTCTTCTGGAGGAATTGGCGGTGGCGGAGTTGGCGGAAGATAATTCGAATAATATTTAAACCTGCTTGATTTATTTTCAATATGGTTGAATTAACAAAAGAGGATTTGATATTAATCAAATTAGCCAAAAGTGTGGTTTCTCCAAAGAAACTCGTAAGAAAAGGAATTGCTGGAGAGGTTGGATGTGCTCTTAAAACTAAATCTGGAAAAATTTTTACTGGAGTAAATTCAAATCTTCCGTGCGATTTAGGATTCTGTGCAGAGGTTTCGGCAATAGCAGATATGCTTTCTCATTCAAATCAAACAGAAATAAAAACGATTGTAGCATTTAAAGAAAAAGTTCGTTCTCCTTGTGGTCGTTGTAGAGAGTTAATGCATTTAGTGAATGATAAAAATTTAGAAAATACTTTTGTAATAATTTCAGAAAAAGAAAAGGTAAAATTAAAAGAGCTTCTTCCTCACGATTGGATAAAAGGATAATTAGTTTTCTAATTCTTTTTTGATTAATTCTTCTTTCTATTTTTTTAATAGTCCGTTGTATCCTCCAATTTTTTCATTAGAACAAATTACTTTATAACAAAGAATGTTTTTGTCATTATTTGTAGAAAGAATTCTTGCGACCGCTCTTGGATGAGAATAAAACTTTTCTGCGAGAAATTTATATGTCTTTAATTTTCCTTTTGGTAATTTTTTCAAAAAATTATTTATTTTATTTCTTAGATCCATTTCTTTTAAGAATAACATTCCTTTTTGTTTTCTTTTCAAATTTAAGTATTTTTTCTTTTGTTATAATAATTCTTACAATTATAACACCGCAGAGTTTGTAAAACTCGAGGACACATGAAAAATTTTAGCCCTTTTTCTTAAGAATAACATTCCTTTTTGTTTTCTTTTCAAAAGTAAGTATTTTTTCTTTTCCGGTAATCATATCTTTTATTTTAAAACTTTTTTTCTTTACCT
>CAZLZF010000003.1:0-24954 GCA_964563945.1 Candidatus Woesearchaeota archaeon | reverse complement strand
TCTTATAGAAACATCGTTGCAATATGTGACGCTGAATTAATTGGAAAAAAGTTTGAAGAGGAAAAATTCCAACTAGATGTAAAAGAATCCTTTTTTAAAGGAGAATTAACAAAAGAAGAAAAGGCGCTAGAGATCATAAAAGACATGCGTTTAGAAGATGCAACATTTAACATTGTGGGAGAACGTTCTGTATCTTTAGCAATAAAATCAGGAATAATCACAAAAGAAGAAGTTGGAAAAATTGCCGGAATTCCTTATGCCCTAAGATTGCTATAAAATTATTCTATATAAATTCCAGGAATACTTGGAATCGCTTTTTTTGATTTGTTCTCTGGGTCATATTTATCATTATCTCGCACAGAATAAATTTTAATTTCTAAATTCAAATCTTTTTCCAATTTTTCTAAATTATATTTTTCAACTTCAAAAGGAACCGCATAAACAAAAACCTTTTTTACTTCCTTCCCTTTCTTTTTTAACTTCTCTAAAATCTCTTTAATTTGCTTTGAAACTTTCTCATTTAAATCCTCTCCTTGCCCTTCTTTTTTTATCTTCAATAAATTTGCTTTTGGCCAAGCAGAATTCGAAATAAATCCATTATTTCCTAATTTTTCCCAAAGTTCTTCTGCAATATGGGGACAAAAAGGTGCAAGAAGCTTAAGCGATTTTTCAAAACTTTCTTTAGAAATTTTTTTATTTTCTATAATAAATTCAAACAATTCTCTTATAGAAATAATTGCTTTTCTATAATCTATATTTTCTATTTGCTCTGTAACCTCTTTAATCGTTTTATTTAATTGAATAGAAAAATCAAAAGAATCTTCACCAAAATCAATATTTCCTAAGATATTCAAAACTTTTTTTACAAATTTAAAACTACCTTGAATACCTTTTTCATCCCAATTAAATCCCTTATCTGGAGAAGCCATAGAAACTAAAAAGTATCTCGTAGTATCTACTCCAAATTTTTGCATTGTTCCAACGGGCTCAACCCCATTTCCTTTTGATTTTGACATTTTTTCACCATCAGAACCGTTAATCATCCCTTGATGAAATAGTCTGGGTATTGGTTCTTCAAAATTAATTAATCCTAAATCATGTAAAAACATTGTATAAAATCTACAATAAATAAGATGCATACATGCATGCTCCGCACCCCCCATATAAAAATCTAAAGGCATCCAGTATTTCACTTTTTCTTTAGAAAAAATTTCCTTAGAATTATTTGGATCACAAAATCTTAAAAAATACCATGAAGAATTAACAAAAGTATCTAGAGTGTTCGCCTCCCTTAAAGCATCTGCTCCACATTTTGGACATTTAACATTTAACCATTCTTTATTTGTTAAAAGAGGGTTTCCTTTACCAAATTGAACTTCTTTAGGTAATTTCACAGGCAAATCTTTTTCTAAAACTGGAACAACGCCACATTTTTTACAGTGAATTAAGGGTATTGGCGTTCCCCAATATCTTTGACGAGCAACAGACCAATCACGAAGTTTATAATTAATCACTTTTCTTGCCTTTCTTTTTTCTACTAGCCACTCAGTTATTTTCTTTTTAGCTTCGCCATTTAAAATACCATCAAAATATAAAGAATTCATTAATCTTCCTTCCCCAGTCCAAGCCCTCGAATCTGTTAGCTCTCCATCAATAACTTGCTTAACCGGTATACTATATTTTTTAGCAAAATCAAAATCTCTCTGGTCGTGTGCTGGAACTGCCATAACCATTCCACCTGCATAATCTGCAACAACAAAATTCCCAGCATAAACTGGAACTTTCTCTCCAGTAGCAGGATTTGTAGCATACGAACCAGTAAAAACCCCCTCTTTTTCCATATCTTCCATTTCTTTTTCAGAGACACTCTTTAATTTTTTTAAAAACAAATCTACTTCTAATTTTTGCTCTTCTTTTACTAACTCCATTAATTCTGAATGCTGTGCAGAAATAACCACAAAAGTAACTCCAAAAATAGTATCTGGACGCGTTGTAAAAACCTTCCAAATTTTTCCTTCAATTTCAAAATCAATTTCAGTTCCATGAGATTTGCCAATCCAATTTTTTTGCATTGCAATCGTCTTTTCCGGCCAATTAATATTTTTATGACCTTCCAACAATCTCTCAGAATATTCGCTTATTTTAAGAAACCACTGACGCATCTTTTTAATTTCTATTTTGGTCTCACACCGCTCACAAACCCCTCCTTGAGCTTGCTCATTTGAAATTATTGTATTACATTTAGAACACCAATTTACAGGAGATTCTTTTTCATAAACCAATCCTTTTTCAAACATTTTTAAAAAAATCCACTGGTCCCATTTATAATAATCTGGATCTGCTGTATTAATGACTCTTGACCAATTGTATGTTAACCCAAGCATTTTTTGTTGCTTCATAAAATTTTTTATAGAATTATTGGTATAATCTTCTGGATGAATTCCAACTTTTATTGCAGCATTCTCTGCCGGAAGACCTAAAGAATCATATCCTGCCGGATGCAACACATTGTATCCTTGCATAATTTTGAATCTTGCAAGAACATCAACAAGAGTATAATTAAAAGCATGGCCCATATGAATTCCAGTTGCAGAAGGATACGGAAACATTTCTAAAACATAATATTTTGGCTTAGAGGAATTTTCCGAAACTTCAAAAATTTTTTTCTCTTCCCATTTTTTCTGCCATTTCTCTTCAATTTGTTTAAAGTCCAAATTTTCCATTCATTTTAATGAAATTCTTCTTTTAAATAATTAATTGTATAAAAAAGATAAACATATCTCACGATTGAGATAATCTTTAAAAAGAAAAATGATTTTTAAATAAAATGAAAGAAAAAGGTTCGAGTTTAGAAGAACTCTCTCTATCTTCAAAAATAATTCTTTTGGACTGCTCTGTGCTGTTTGGAACTTTTGAATACACTTCAAACAAGAATATAACTAACACTCTCGATATAAAAAGAGTCTATCATGCACAAGAAGCATTGAGTTATTTTACAAGAAAAACAGAAACAGTTAGCAACCTACTACTAACTAAAGATATTCAAAATGAACTTAAAAACTTCAGCTTTGTTTCCCACTATCCCAAAAGAAAATTTAAAAGAGATAATCAAAATAGGGCGTATATCGAAAGAGATTTTTTAGAAGAAAAAAGAAAATTTTTAGAACGAATGTGTTTTCAAGGAAATATTTTAACTCTTTCAAAAAAAGAACTGCAAGAATACAACGAAACCCACTCAAAATATCTTGAAAGAAAAAAAAAGTACCATTTAAGCGAACCAGATTACACGTTAGCAATATCTGCATTAATTTGTGCAAAAGGGAAATGCAAGACCTATTTAATTTCAAACGATAAGGGAATAAAAAAAATTTGGTACGACTTCTTAAACTTAGAAAGCTTTGGAAAAAACATCGGATTTTTTAACCATGTTTCTTTAGGAAATTTCAAAAAGCCAAATTAAAATGGAAGACATTAAATTCGAATTTTTAAAAAAGATAGCTAGAACAGACTTTAAAAATAGAAATCTCTCCTCCCTTTCAAAAATAGATTCTATTTCTCCGCCAAGCGTTTTTGTCGGTTCAGGGTTAAAATATCCAAATATGAATGTAGGAATTCTTTCTCCTTTAGAAAAAGAAGAAAATGCCTGGATTTATGATGATTGCAAATTTTGGACAAAAAATAACTTTCAAATAAATGAAATAGTAAAATTAAGAGAAAACTTGCTAAATTCAAAAATAACAAAAAAAGCAAAAGACGTTAGAAACGAAAATAAATTTTTAGACATTGCAAAAGAAATAGCAATTGCTTCAAAACCAGTAGATATTGAGATAGAATTAAAAAACAAAATAGAATTTAACAGAAAAAGAGACAAAGTTTTAATGCCTTCGGCAATAGGTGCAAGATTAGAAAACGCAAAAATAACTTCAAATGTAAAAATAGACCAAAAAGTAGAAAAAATAATCAACGACGACATAAAGGCAACAGAAGGAATTTCTTATTTATACAAAAATAATCTTGATGAATACGCTCTTTCAAAAATTCTTTCAATAGGTGTTTTAGGAATGAAAAAAGACAAAAAGTTGGTCCCAACAAGATGGAGTATAACTGCAACAGATGATATAATCTCAAAAGAATTAATAAAAAAAATAAAAAATTACAAAGAAATAGAAGATTATTCCTTAACATTTGGAGAATTTTTGGGAAACCAATATTTAATTTTATTTTTACCAAATTATTTTTGCTTTGAACTCTTTGAAATTTATTTCCCTGGCTCAAGTTGGAATCAAGAAAAAGAGCTTAAAGCTTCAACAGATTTCGAATTTTACGACGGAAGAAAAGAATACGCCACCCAATGTGGCGGAGGGTATTATGCGACAAGAATAGCAATAACAGAATATTTAGACAAAATAAAAAGGCAAGCAGGAATAATTGCAATAAGATTAGAAACCCCTTCCTATTGGGCAAGTTTAGGCGTTTGGGTAGTAAGAGAATCTGTTAAAAAAGCTCTTGAAAAAAATTTGATAAAATTTAACTCTAAAGAAGAACTTTTATCGTCAACAGAAAAAATTGGGGAAATAAAATACGGTTTTCAAACAAAAAAAATACTTGAAAAAAGTAAAATACTAAACAATCTTAAAACCCAAAAAAAGATTGAAGAATTTTTTTAAAAAAGAAAAATAATCAAGGGAATCATCTAAAAGATAGATGAAATTATTTCTTTTTTGCGGTTTTTTTAGCTGCTTTTTTAGCTGCCATGTTAGACAAGGCCTCCTTTGATAAAGAAATCAAACAAAACAAATATTTAAACTTTTGCTTTTGTTTCGTCGAAAAAATACTTTTTATTTATCTTCTTCCCGCATTTTCATCCTTTCAATATTTGTCGGACAATTTTTATTAAAACAAAAAATCCAAGGACGCTTACCTTTGGCCAAACGCATCAACATAGGAAATCCACAAGCCTCACAGATCTTATCTGTTTTTTTAATAACTCCATTTGGAGGTAAAGAATAAGTTGTTTTACATTTTGGATAAGCATTGCATGCAACAAAAAAGTTTCTAAATCTAGGGGAATATGTAATTGCAAGCATTCCCTCATTACAATTTGGACATTTAACAATTTCGTTTTCCTTTTTTTGTTCCTCTCTTGCAACAATTTCTGCTTCCATCAATTCCTTACCAATTTTATTCTCGTTAGATTCAAAATCTTTAGAAATACTAACAATAGTTTTTTTTGCCCTTTCTAAAATTTTTTCCTCTTTTTCCTTAAAAGAATCTTTCGCTTCAACAATTGCATCTGTTTCATCCTGCAAATCCTTTGTTAAATTTTCATCAATAATAATTGGAGAATATTTTTCTAAAGTTTTTATTAAAGACATACCTAAAGGTGTTGCTTCAATTGAAGAAGTTCCCTTAACATATCCCCTATCATAAAGAGTTTCTACAATTGATGCTCGCGTTGCTTTCGTCCCCAAATTTCTCTTTTCTAATTCAGTAATTATTGAAGCGGGAGAAAATCTTTTTGGAGGTTGAGTCTCTTTTTCTTCAATTCTTTTTTCTAAAATCTCTGCAATTCCTTCAATATCTGGAATTTTAACATATTTAGTTTTTGTTGGATAAACTTCTGTCCAACCAGGAACCCTTAATTGAGAACCATTTGCAGAAAATAAATACTCCTTCCATTTTCCACTAACTCTTTTTTTATCAACAACTGCATCGTCACAAAAAAGTGCAATAAATCTTTTTGCGATTAAATTGTAAATTTTTTCATCTTGCCCAGAAAGAATAGAAAAATTTCCGGTAGGATAGATAGAAGGATGTGCCGGATCAGATTTTGGACCTTCTATTGGTTTTTCCCTCTTTAAAAGATGCTCAATCTTAAATTTAGCTGCAACTTTTTTCAAGATATCTTTATAGCCAATTGTTTCGGGAAGTTTCTGAGAAGAAGTTCTTGGATAAGAAATTAAACCGGATAAATAAAGAGATTGAGCGATTTGAAGAGTTTTTGAAGGAGTAATTCCATAAAATTTGTAAGCTTCCTTTTGTAACTCTGTAAGATTAAAAGGAAAATTTGGATGCAAAACCGAAGTCGTTTTATTTGTTTTACACTCAATTTTATCTCCGACAATTTGGGAAAAAACTTCTGTTTGAGATTTATCAAAAATATCTTTATTATATTTTAATTCTAATTTATTTTTTCCCTCCTTAACTTTAATAAAAACCTGCCAATAAGGTTCTTTAACAAAAGAATTTATTTCTTTTTCTTTATCAACAATTAATTTCAAAGTCGGACCTTGAACACGACCAATAGACATTATTTTAAATTTGCCAGTCGTCTTTATAGAATTCATTAAAGCTCTTGAAAGATTAATTCCGTAAAACCAATCTAAATAATGCCGGGTCTCTCCAGCAGTTGCCTGACCCCAGTCTAAATGAGAACCCATATTTTCGTACGCAGAATTTAATTCTTCATTTGTCAATGTAGAGAATTTCATTCTTTGAGCATCTTTTTGACCGCAAATAAATCTGACAACATTTAATCCAATTACCTCTCCTTCATGGTCGTAATCTGTAGCCACAATTAATTTTCCAGCACCCTTTGCAAGTTTTAACAAAGTATCATAATATCTCTTAGTAAAATCTTTTTTAATTGCCAAATAATTTGGAACCCACGAAATATCAAAAATAGGAACAAAACTCCCCGGAATATTTTGCTTTAATGTAAAAAGATGCCCGACAGCACACGCAACAATTATTTTCTTACCCTCTCGATTTACCTCGTAGTAAGCAACTTTATTTTCCATTCTTTGAGTCGCATCTCCCAAAGAAGTAGCAATTTTCGCAGCTGCTTGGGGTTTTTCGGTGATAATTAATTCATACCCACCTTTCTTAAGCTCAATTTTTTTTGGAACAAATTCAATATTTTTTAAATTTTTTTTACTCCCTTTTTTCTTAGAAACTCTTTTTGTTCTTTTAGAAACTTTTTCAACTTTTTCTATTTCATTTTTTGGACGAAAAACGTGTTTTTTTGAAACGGTGTTTTTTACAAAAGAAGAACCTTCAACAGGACCACTTACTTTTTTTTCAGTAGTATTTTTAAGAATGTCTTTTGGGTCGATTTTTATTTCTTTAACTTTTTTCTCTGTTATAACTACATTTTTCTCTCCTGGAACAAAATATTCTTCGACCGCTTCCTCTCCCGCACTTTTTTTTGACCTTGCCATTAAAAATAGAATACTTGCTTAGTTTTTATACTTTTGTTGGGAAAAATAAATAAATTTAAATGAAAAATTTTAAAAAAAATTAAAACCAACCCGATTTGAAAATGCCTTCATCCTTTATAACAAAACTTAATTCCTTTTCCGGAAGATTTCTATGTTTTAATAAAAATGCCTTCCTTCTAGAACCATCTTTTTTTAACTCGATTATACATTTGCTCCAATATTGCAAAAGGTCTCCTCCAACGATATTTGTTTCTTTTTCAAACCCATTTTTGAATTCTTCCATTTTTACAAATTGATGATAAACTTGATTTGTAACGATTACCGGAATATTTTTATTTCTAGAAATTTCAACCAAAATTTTCATCTGTTTAGAAACTTCCCGATTTATATCGTAAACTTTTTCTTCGTCCTTTAAACTACTCGCCTGACCCAGTTCAAGACGATAGTGCATAGCGATACTATCAATAACAATTAAACCAATTTCAGAATTTGCATTTTTCAAAATTTTTTCAAAATCCTTTTTTTGTTCTAAAAAACTAGTGGGCTTTAAGAGCATTATATTTTCCAAAACTTTTTCGTAATCATTTCCAACAATTTGTTTTACTCTTTCTATACTAAATCCTCCCTCGCTATCTACAAAAATAACTTTTTTTCCTTTTTTAGCCATAGAACAAGCCACAAGAATACAAAAATTAGATTTTCCACTTCCCGGACAACCCGCAATCATAGTTACAACATCTTTTTCATACCCGCCAGAAAGCCACTCGTTTACATCTGCACTTCCAGAAGAAATTTTATTTTCCATAATAAAGAAGAATAAATTTTATTAATAAGCATTTGGATTAAAAACTCCACAATCCAAAAATTTAAAACCTTTTTATTTTATGATTAAGTATGGAATACCTAATTGGAAATAAAGAAGAATTTTTTAATTTTATAGAAAACATAAGAGAATGGGAAAAAGTAGCCATACTCAGCCACGATGATTTAGATGGTTTAGCAAGTGCAATATTTTTAGAAAAAATTTTAAAATCTAAAGAAAAAAATGTTATTTCTATAAAATTCTTAAAACACAAAAAAAATTATCTTTTTGATGAAATTTCTTCATTAAGACAACTCGGAGTAACAAAAATATTCATTTGCGATTTAGCAGTCGATGCCAATTTAGAAGAATTTTCTCTTTTCAAAAACACTTTCGAAACATTCCTAATTGATCATCACCCTGCAAATCAAGAATTAGATGACAAAAAAAACATCATAAAAACAGAATCTTTTGATTGCGCCACATATTGCATTTACGATTTAGGAAAAGAAATTTTAGAAGACGAAGAATGGGGATGGTTAGTTTGTGCGACAATGTTTTCAGAATTTTCATATAGAAACGAAAAAAACTTTGAATTTATGAGAAAATTTTACCCCGATTTAAACTTAGAAAATATCTCTACTTCCGTGCCGGGATTAAACGGAAGAAAAATAGGAAATGCACTGATTTACTATTCTAATCAACCAGAAATAGTTTACAAAATAGTAAATGAAAAAAACCTTTCAGAATTGGAAGATATAAATAAAATTTTAGAGGACGAAATAGATTACCATGTAGAAAACTATCTAACCGAAGCAAAATACTATCCTGAAAAAAAATTGTATATTTACAAACTGAATTCGAAATACAACATTTCAAGTCCAGTAATCACAATAATTTCAAAATACAAACCAGAATATTCTTTCATAATTTACGCTCCAGACAAAAATTCTAATGTAAAAATTAGTGCAAGAAATCAATCCATAGAAGAAGACATGTCTGAATTAATGAAAAAAGGAATTCAAGGTTTAAACGACGCAGTTGGGGGAGGACATAAAGCTGCTGCCGGAGCAACAATTAAAGAAGAAGACCTAGAAAAATTTATAGAGAATATTTTAAGAGATTAAGAAAAGTTTTATTAAATAAAAAAGCTTCTAATAATATGGTAAAAATTTTAGCAGTAGGAGATATTCACGGAGACAAAGGACTAGCAAAAAAAATATCTAACCAAGCAGAAAAAGAAAAAGTAGATTTGGTAATAATCGCAGGGGATTTAACTTTATTTGAACTTTCTACAAGAGGATTAATAAAACCATTCATAGAAAAAAATCAAGAAGTTTTAATTATTCCAGGAAATCATGAAAGCGTAGAGACAACAGAACGACTATCAAAGGCATATAAAAATACAAAAAATATTCACGGATATTCAATTTCAAAAAATAACTTGGGAATTTTCGGTTGTGGTGGAGCAGATTTTGGTTCAACCCAATTTTCAAATAAAGAATTCTTTGAAAAATTAAAAAACGCTCACGAAGGGATAAAAGAAAAAGAGAAAAAAATAATGGTAACTCACATGCATCCTTCAAAAAGTAAATCGGAATTTACCGGCTTTAAAGGAAGTTCAGGAATAAGAAAAGCAATAAAAGAATTTTCCCCCGATGTGGCAATTTGTGCACATATACACGAGGCAGGCGGACTAGCTGAAAAAATTGGAAAAACGAAAGTAATCCATGTTGCAAGAACACCAAACATTTTTGAGATTTAATTTCTCCAAAAGATATTTAAATCCCAAAGAACTAAATAAATTATGAATAAATGGAGCGAGATTCTTGCAGGATTAATTTTTTTGATTGGAGGAGTCCTTATTTGGTATTACACTCTTGGAAAAGGGTTTTGGGATTTTGGAAGACCTGCTTGGGAATTACTCAAAGGAGCAATTCTATGGGGAGTATTATCTTTAGGAATTTTATTTGTAATCTTAGGAATAAGTGATTTAAAAAATTAAACTTTTATCTTTTCAAACTCTTCAAAAGAACCATAAATTCCTGAAGCCCCAGAGGGATTTGTTCCAATTTTAAATAATCCTGTAGTTTCTATATAACAATAACCCGTTTTTTTAAAACTTCCATAGCGACATTTAATCCCCACGCCTTCATGATTCTCTTTTGGAAAATAAAACAAAACGACATCCTCTCCTAAATAATCCAAAATTAAATAAAGAAGTTGAGATTTATCTCCACAAATCCCTTTATTTTCATATAAAACTTCGTAAGGATATCTCGTATACGGAATTTTCATCCCATAAAAATCTGTAATTTTTTTAGATTCTTCATAAGGAATTAACTGAACCAAGGTTCTTGCTATTTCAATTCTTTCTTTTCTATTTTTACCTAAATTATAAATTTCAATTGCTAAAGGAAGAACAAAATTTTTTTGAACTTCTTCCTCAATAATTGTTCTTTCAAAAATTTCCCTAGAATAATTTCCTTCAAGCAACTTTATCTCCCTATTCAATTTAGATAAATAATCTGCAACTCCCGAATAAACCTCATATTCCAAAACTTTTTTTTCTCCATCTAAAAAATAATCAAAACTAATTTTTCTTGGACCCGTTTGAAAATCTGAAAGACATTTTCCTTCTTTAAAAACAAAATTCTCAAGACAACCACATTTCTCTGGAGCATAAACAACTTTACTTTCATTGCAAAAAAAAGGTTTCAAATCTAAACATGTTCCACTTAAAATCCCATCAAAACAATCCGTACCAGAATCTTTTTCATAAAAGAAAAAAAGAAAAAAAGAAAAAAGCAAAGCTAAAGATAAAAACGAAAAAAACAAAATTTTTAAACCACCCATAAAAATAATTTATTTCACTATTATAAAAACTATTCTAAATTGAAAACAAAAAAACCCTCTCCAAACTTTTATAAAAGCATTTTAATTAATTTCTTAATGGTACACCCAAAAAAGAAATTTGCAGAAGAAGAAAAATCAGTTGGAAGAGTTAGACTCCCAAGAGGAAAAGAAGTTTTAGGAATAATCGAACTTAGACACGGCGGAAATAAAATGCAAGTTGCATGCTTAGATGGAAAATCTCGTAATTGTAGAGTCCCAGGAAGACTAAAAAGAGCACTTTGGCTTAGACCCGGAGACGTCGTAATAATCGAACCGTGGGAGTTAGAATTTGACAAAGGAGATGTTTTATTCAAATATCGACCAATTCAAGTTTCTTGGTTAAAATCAAACGGATATTTAGAAAAAGAACAAGAAGAATTCTAAAAAAACAATTGAAAACATTTATATTGTTTCCATCTATTTTAAGAAAATGAGAAAAATGATTTTAGACAAAATACCTAGAATAATAAAAGCTAGAAAAAGCTTAGAAAAAGAATTAGGCGTAAAAATAGCACTTTCCGGGAGAGAAATTTCAATAATTGGAAAACCAGAAGAAGAATATATTGCCCAAAGAGTAATCGATGCGATAGATTTTGGATTCCCAATAGAAGCCGCGCTACTGATAAAAGAAGAAGATTTAGCCCTAGAAATATTAAATATAAAAGAACACACAAAAAGAAAAGACTACGAAAGAATTAGGGGAAGAATCATTGGGCAAGGCGGAAAAACAAAAAACACAATTAGTTCTTTAACAGATTGCTTTATCGAAGTAAAAGACAACCGCGTGGCAACACTCGGACATCCAGAAAACATTAAAAACGCCCGTCAAGCAATAATTTCTCTTGTAAAAGGAGCAAAACAAGCAAACGTTTATGCCTATTTAGAACATCATAAGCCACTTCCCGAAAGCATACAAGAAAAAATAGAACTATAAATAAATTCTTCAAGATAGAATTATTTTTAAACTTGATTTTAAATGAAAAATATATGATTAGTGAAAACGAATTAAGAACAAGAAGGAAAGATGGATGGATATTTAAAAAATTATTTGAATATAATAACACATTACAAGAAATATTCCAAGAAGAGGGAGTTCCTTTAGTTATTGGATCTTATGATGCAGAACCAAAAAATCTAAGAATAAAAAATAACATTCTTCCAATTACAAAATTAGATGAGTTGAGAGTTAGAAATTTTTGTGCGGGAGTAGACTCATTAGAAAAACACCTAAATTTAAGAGGATACAAAAATATTTTAAATTTCAATGCCTCAATAGACTTAGGTGTCGAAGATATTACAAGATACCGAAGAGGAGAAATTTTTTTACAAACAAGATTGGATTTAGATGGAATATCTTATTATTTAAACTTAAGATTAGAAGACAAAGACCCAACAAGAAAAATCGTTTATAGATCGGAAAGTTCCATAAGACTTCCAGAATCTTTAGAAATTCTCAATTCATTTATCGGGCCAAGATTTGAATTGTCAAATTTAGAAATATATCGGGAAAAAAACATACTTTAAAGACAAATCCTATAAAAAATAATTTTTAAAAAGAGAAGAAAGATATAAAAAGAGAAGAACACTCATAAACAAGATCGCTTTTGCAAATTCAAATGGAAGATATTATTAAAGAAAAAATCAGTGCTGACCATCTACTTTATGTTAGTTTGAAATACACTAAAACTTGTGACGTAATTATGAACTTGATATTGCGTTGGAGAAAAATGATAGAAACAAGTGTAAATGTAATTCTGGAACACGCATTAGAAACAAAAAAAATAAAAGCAATACCTGCAAGTCCATTGGGAAGATTAGATGAAGCAAAAAAATTATTAAATAAAGATGCCAATTTTCAAAAAACCCTTGACACCTTTGAAATGTTTAGAAAAGTAGAAGAACTAAAAAAAGAAAGAATTGGCGAATTCAGAAAAAATGTTTGTTTGAAAATAAATTATAAAAATGAAGAGATTAGTGTTAATTTAGAGAAATTAAAAGAGTATGCGGAAATGCTGGAAAAATTTATAAGCTCCACTAAACAATTTATTAGTAAATAAAATGTCAAAAATAATTGTCATTACTTCGGGAAAAGGGGGAGTTGGTAAAACCACCACCGCAATAAATTTAGGGGCAGCTTTCAAAAGTTTCGGAACAGATGCATTACTAATTGACACAAATATTTCTACGCCGAATGTCGGAATTCATTTAGGTTCTCCAGAAGTACCCGTATGTTTGAATCATGTTTTATGTAAAAAGGCAAAAGCATTTGAAGCAGTTTATGAACACGAATCCGGATTAAAAATAATTCCTGCCTCCTTATCTATAAAAGAATCACAAAAAACAGACCCAAAAAAACTAAAAGGAATCAAAAATGATTTATGCCACTTATCTAAATACATAATTTTGGATTCTGCTGCTGGACTTGGAGAAGAAGCAAACTCCTCAATAGAACTTGCAGATGAAATAATAATTGTAACAAATCCGGAATTGCCTGCATTAACCGACGCATTAAAAGCAATTAAAACTGCTGAAATGAAAGGAAAAAATGTTTTAGGCGTAATCGTAACAAGAGTGAAAAAGAATAATTTAGAAATGACTCCCGAAGCAGTAAAGGAAATGCTCGAAGTCCCAATTTTAGGAATGATTCCCCACGATGATCGAGTTTGTAGGTCTTTAAATAAAAAAAGCCCAGTTATTTGCTGTCATCCAAAATCAAAATCTTCCAGGGCGTATAAAGAAATAGCAGCAAAAATTCTAGGGATAGAATATGATTCAGATAAAGAAAAACCTTCAGTTTGGGAAAGAATTACAAGAAAATATTAATTATTTTAAATAATAGAATTTAACCCAAGTATCTTATTCTTCCAGGCCTTGGCTCAAACGCAATTCCTTCTTCTAAAAACTTTTGAACCTCTTGATTAATTATTTCAGGAGAAGCTTCCTTAAACTCGATAATTAAATTATCTAAATCAATTCCGCCAGCTTCTTCAGAATTCTTTATTTTTTCTAAAAGTTTATCTCTTATTGCAGAAACTTCCTTTTTTTCTACCGTTGGAGCAATAGATTTATTTTCTTTCTCGAGTTCCAATTTACGAATCAACAAATATCGAGTATCTTGAGAACGAATTATTTCTGGAGAAAGATAAGTTTCATTATTAAAATTACGAACAACCCCTATAACTACAACAGTTTCGCCTGAATTAATTCCCTTAAATTTTTCAGCATCTTCTCCAAAAACCTTCAATTTTATTTGCCCGGAACCATCATCAAATGTGAAAAAAGTATATTGTTTTTCGCCCTCCCGATCATATCGATCAATAATATTTCCAACCATATTAACACGAGAAATTTTTTTGTCGCCCAATTCAATACAAACAAACTTTTCTTCGGAAAAAATGGGGTTACCTAAAAGCAAATCGCCAATTTTACATTTAAACGCAATATTTCTTTTGAATTGTTCTGTCATATCTTTTCAAACCTTAAGTCCTTTATAAGTTTTTATTTAATTAAATGACCTAAAAAAATTAATCGTAAGCTTTATAAATTCTTTTTCTAATTTGATTCTATGGATATTAAAATTCTAAAAGAATCAAAAGACGAAATGGAAATTGAGGTAGAAAGCCTTACATTAGTTGAACTACTTAGAGTATACTTAAACAAAGACACAAATGTTACTTTTGCAGCTTGGAGAAGAGATCATCCTTCCAAAAATCCAATATTAAAAGTCGATGCAAAAGATGTAAAAAAAGCGATGAATTCTGCAATTGAAAATGCAATAAAAGACTTGGATAAAGTACACGCCGAATTTAAACCATTAAAGTAATTAAATTAGATTTCTATGAAGAAAAATTTTTTGAAATATAATTTCCATCAAAATATAATACTCTCTCAATAAAGAAAGTTTAATTTTAACGAACTTTCCTTGAAAAAAAAGAAAAACACAATCTTTCCCTCGAAAAAAATCAACTTCGCTTTTTCTTTGAAACCTTGCTAAATTAAAGACTTCTTTAATTTTATTCAATTCAATATATGAAATTTTAAAATCTTTTTTTGAAAATTTAAAAAAATTAATCAAGTTTTCTTCAGAATTTGAAGATTTTTTTATTTTCCCTTTTTTAAATTCTAAAATTAAAGCGAGATTAATACATTCAGAAATTCCCTCCCTAAGTTTAGAGAGAATTTTTAATAAAATTCTTTTAGATTTGGTCATCGGATAAACAATTTCCAAATCCCTCTTAATAGACTCGTTTATTCTTTTTATATTTGAAATTTTCAATAAAACATCCATAAAAAAGAAAGAATAAAACAATTAATAAAATATTCTAAAAAACAAAATTTTAAAAAAAATAATAAAAACCTTTATAAACTAAAGACGTCCTTTATAAAGATATGGCTACAAAAGAAACTTCTTATAAAATACAAAATATTGTTGCAACAACGTCGCTGGAAAAGCCCGTTCCATTAACAAAACTAGCAAAAACAAATCCAAATACTGAATATAATCCGGACACTTTCCCGGGATTAGTTTTAAGAATTAAAGAGCCAAAATCGGCAGTTTTAGTTTTTTCTTCAGGAAAGCTTGTTTGTACCGGAACAAAATCAATTGCTCAAGTAAAACAAGTGGTAGAAGAAGTAATAAAACAACTTAAAAAAATTAGCGTCAATGTTACCGTAAAACCAAAAATAACCGTTCAAAATATTGTTGCATCTGGAACAATAAATTTAAAATTAAACCTAAATTATCTTGCATTAGAAATGGAAAACACGGAATACGAACCAGAACAATTTCCAGGATTAGTCTATAAATTAATTGAACCGAATGCAACATTTCTTTTATTTTCAAACGGTAAACTTGTTTGCACCGGAACAAAAAATAAACAAGAACTAGATACAAGTATGGAAATGGTCCTAAAAAATGTAAAAGAAGGACTAAAGAATTACGAACAATAAACTACTTTTGAATAAGCATAAATCTATTTAAAGAAACTTTTCCCTTAAAAAATATGGATAGTGTGGATGAATTAGCGGGAAATTTAGATGATTCAGATTCTTTTTCTTCAGAGGGCAATGCAAACATCTCTTCTGAAAACACAAAAATAAAAGAATCCTCAAAACAAACCGAAGAAATTTTAATTGAAGCAAAAAACTTTTTTGAATATTACAAAAAACACAACGGAGAATCACTAAGGGAAAGAACAAATGTAATTGTAATTGATTTTGAAGAACTCTCTCAGTTTTCAAATACTCTGGCTGAAGAAATAATCAACAATCCTGAATCAACAATTCAATTAATCGAACAAGCAATAGAAGAATCAGGACTTGTAACAAATATTAGAGTTAGATTAGAAAACATCCCGCCCTCCCATAAAATTCCAATTAGAGAATTAAGAGCAAAACATTTAGATTTAATGATTTTACTCGAAGGAATAATTAGACAAACTTCAGATGTCCGTCCAGAGGTCGTAAATGCAAAATTTGAATGTCCTTCTTGTGGAACGGTTATTTCTGTATTACAATTAGAAAAAAAATTCAGAGAACCCTCTAGATGCTCTTGTGGAAGAAGAGGCGGGTTCAAACTAGTTTCAAAAGAAATGGTAGATACTCAAAGATTAGTTGTAGAAGAATCTCCAGAATCTCTTTCGGGAGGAGAACAACCAAAAAGAATCCACGTATTCGTAAAAGAAGATTTGGTAGAACCAAAAATGGAAAGAAAAACCACTCCAGGAAGTAAAGTCAGAGTTATAGGCGTTTTAAAAGAAGTCCCAGTTCCACTAAAAACAGGAGGACTTTCAACACGTTTTGAATTAGCAATACAAGCAAATAATATTATTCCGCTAGAAGAAACATTCGACGAATTAAAAATAGACGAAGAAGATGAAAAAGAAATTATTGAATTAGCTGAAGACCCAGAAGTATTCGAAAAACTTTCTAGTAGCATCGCTCCAAGCGTTTGGGGATATAGCGAAATAAAAAAAGCATTAACTTTACAACTATTCGGAGGATTACAAAAAGAAAGAACGGATGGCTCAAGAACAAGAGGAGATATGCATATTTTAATGATTGGTGACCCAGGTGTTGCAAAATCAGTAATGTTGGGATTTATGGCAAAAATTTCTCCAAAAGGAAGATATGTCGTGGGTAAATCTACTTCCGGAGCAGGTCTTACGGCAACCGTCGTTCGTGACGAATATTTAAAAGGTTGGTCTTTAGAAGCAGGTGCAATGGTTTTATGTAATAAAGGACTTGTTTGTATTGATGAATTAGAAAAAATGGACCCTCAAGACCGTTCTTCTATGCATGAGGCAATGGAACAACAAACAGTTACAATTTCTAAAGCAAATGTCCAAGCAACCCTTCGTTCAGAAACGTCTGTCCTTGCAGCTGCAAACCCCAAATTCGGTACTTTTGATCCCTACCAAGAAATTGCTCAACAAATTGATTTACCTCCAACATTACTTAATCGTTTTGATATTATATTCACCTTAAGAGATTTACCAAGTAAAGAAAACGATGAAAAAATTGCAAGCCACATTTTAGAAACTCAAAGAAGTGATGAATCTAAAACAATAATCGAACCAGATTTATTTAGAAAATATATTGCCTATGCAAAACAAAGAGTAAAACCCAAATTAACCGACGATGCAGTTGAAGCATTAAAATCTTTTTACGTAAATTTAAGAAATGCGCCCGTAGCATCGGAAAGTGGATTAAGACCCGTTCCAATTTCTGCAAGACAACTAACAGCATTAGTAAGATTATCTGAAGCATCAGCAAAAATGCGTTTATCCGAAGAAGTTTCAAAAGAAGACACCGATAGAGCAATTGAACTTATGAAATTTTATTTGATGCAAGTTGGATACGACCCAGAAACAAACCAATTAGATATCAATAGAATTGCAACAGGAATTTCTTCTTCAAAGAGAAATAAAATTGTAACCGTTAGAGAAATGATTGTGGTCATGGAAGAAAAACACGGAAAACTAATTCCCGTTGAAGAATTAGAAAAAGAATTAGAAGGAAATATGACCTCATTAGAAATAGAAGATGCAATAAACAAACTAAAGGAATCGGGAGATTTATTTGAACCAAGAAGAGGATATATTCAAAGAACTTAAATTTTATATCTCAAAATTGCGCCAATTCCTGAAAGATTTTTAAATTGCTCTCCTTCGGAAGTTTCAGTTGAAATAATATGTACTTGGGCAGAAATAACTTCCGCCAACTTTCTAAATTCATCAATAACTTTTTTTTCATTATGAGAAGAAATTAAAACTCTTTCAGCAGCACCATATTCAAGTGCTTTTTTAACATCTTCAATTTTATATTTTGCCATCTCGGGATTTTCTCCAAGAGTTGTAAAAAACTTTTCAAGTATTTTTTTTTCTCTTATAATTTCTTGTTCTGCCAAGACATCTTGAGACAACTCAACTAAATCATTTAAACCGGATTCATCGGTGTTTCCTAAATCTTTCATTCCAATAATTTTTTCTTGTAAAGGTGTAAGTAAATATCCTCCGTCAACAAACTCATCTTTTGTTGGAACGGGCCCCCCAACCAAAATTCCTTTTAATTTAGGATTTTCAAAAAAAGAAGATTTCATTTCTTCGGCAATTCTTTTATAAAATTCTTTTGTTAATCCTTCAGTAATTCTATGAAATCTTTGTGCAGATTGACCCCCGGCCTTAACTTTACTTGGAACTCCCGAAGAAAGTTTTTGTAACACTTCTACTTTTTTTCCTTCAAGTAATCCTATTGTTGCCTCTTTTCTATCCATAACAACAAGCCCAAAAACTTCCGAAATTTCAAGCATCGCTCTTAACGGATCCAAAACAAAATCTTTATCACAACGATACATTCTTATTCGAATTTCGTGTGGAGGTTCAATCGCCCAAAGTTGTAAATCTGTTTGTCCTTCAACTGGAGAAATATTTCCGCAAAAAAAAGCAACACCATTTGGAGGAGTTTGTTTGTATCCCTTAAGTTCACGAACAATTTTATCAAGTGCATCTGTAACATTTTTCCTCGTCGCAGTTGACTTAATATTCTTCGCAGTAGATTTTTCTGCTTCCAGCTGTCTTTGAACTGCATTGCAGTCATACCCTGCCGAAATGTAAACCGTAATAAGTTCCGTATGTCTTCCCTTATACAATTCTAACTTTTCAACAATTTCGCTTAGTTCTTCTTTAGATATTGCCATATTATTTTATTAAAAATAGAGTTTATAAAAGTTAATTTCGTCAAGCAACAAAAACAATTTCAAATTTTTCCGCTTCTTTAATCTCTTTAGCATTAACAACATCACCCAAATCTCCCAAAAATTCTTTTAACTCTTCTTTTATCTTTTTTGGAAGAGAAAGAATTATTTCCGAATTCATAGGTTTTTGATTAGAAGATTTTTCCTGACGAATTTTTGAAAGAAGTTCCAAAAGATCTTTCCAACAATTTTTTTCGTCTTCTTTAATTGCTTCGCTCTTTGGCCAAGAAGAAAGATGAATAGATTTTTCTTTTTCAAATTTTTTAAAATATTCTTGGTATATTTCTTCGGTAATAAAAGAAACTATCGGAGCAAGAAGTTTAACAAGAGTAAGTAAAGAAGAATACAAAGTAAATTGAGCAGATAATTTTTTATCTCCGCTCCCTTGATAAACTCTTTTTTTAACAATTTCCAAATAATTATCGCAAAAAGCAGTCCAAAAAAATTGTTCCGTTAAAGATTTAGAACGAGAGTATTCATAAGACAAAAAACACTTGGTAGATTCTTCTACAAGGTTATTTAATTTTTTCAAAAACAACTCATCTATTGCCTCAAGTTTTTTAGGTCGAGAAACACCATCGTAATCTTCTAAATTCATAAAAACAAATTTGGAAGCGTTAATTAATTTATTTACTAATTTTTTACCCGCGATTAAATCCTGTTCTTGATAATCTAAATCTGAACCCAATTTAGAACCTGCTGCCCAAAATCTCAATGCGTCAGAACCATAATCTTCCATCACTTTTTTAGGATTAACAACATTTCCTTTTGACTTGGACATTTTTTCTCCCCCCATCGAAACATTTCCTGAAATAACAATTTCTTTCCAAGGAATTTTATTTTCGTGCAAATAAGATTTTACAATAGTATAAAATGCCCAAGTTCGAATAATATCGTGACCTTGAGGCCTTAATGAAAAAGGAATTTCGATTTGATTTTCAACCAAAGAACTTGCAATTTGTGGAGTCAAAGAAGAAGTTGCCCAAGTATCAAGCACCATTTTTTCAGGTTCTGCAATAACATTACAATCAGAACATTTTTTTTCAATTTGCAAAGGATCAACAGGTAACTCCGAATCTAAAGGCAAAATAATTTTTTGACATTTTGGACATTTCCAAACAGGAATAGGTATTCCAAAATGTCTATTCCTTGAAATAGACCAATCCCATTCAAGACCCTTTATCCAGTTATCATATCTTTTATGCATAAATTCAGGATACCATTTAATTTTATTTCCTTCCTCGATTAAAGCATCTTTTTTATCTAAAATTTTAATAAACCATTGTTTAGTCGGAATAAATTCTATAGGAGAACCGCACTTATCATGAACATTTACAACATGAGCTATCTCCTTTTGTTCTTGAATTAAATCATTATTTTTTAAATCTTCTAAAATTTTTTTTCTATATTCTTTAACCTTAAAATTTTTTATGAATCCCTCCTTATTTATAATAACTTTCGGTTTTAGATTATTTTTATTTATTGCATCAACATCAAACCTATCTCCATAAGAACAAACCATTAAAACCCCCGTTCCTTTTTCAGGATTTGCAGATTCGTCCGCGATTATTGGAACCTCAAAATTAAATAAAGGAACTTTCGCATTTTTTCCAATTAATTCTTTATACCGTTTATCTTCGGGATTAACAAAAACTGCAACACAAGCTTCAAGAAGTTCCGGTCTAGTTGTAGCAATTAACAAATCTTTTCCTTGACAAGAAAATTTTAAGGTAGTAAAAAGACTTTTCTCTTCCTTATCTTCCAATTCCGCTTGAGCAATTGATGTCTGACATTCAGAACACCACATTGTAGGAAAATTTTCTTCGTATGCTTCTCCTTTTTTATACAAATCAATAAAAGATTTTTGAGAAATTTTTCTTACATTATCTCCAATCGTAGAATAATATAAACTATAATCTGCAGAAATCCCTAAATCAGTAAAATCTTGTATGTGTTCCGGACTAACTTTTTTTAATGTATCTAAACATAATTTAATAAACTCGGTACGTCCCATCTCTCTACTTTTAACATTATTCGTTTTTTCTATAAATCTCTCAGTAGGAAGACCATTATCGTCTGTCCCAAAAGGATAAAAAATTTGACCATCTTTTCCTAAAAACATTCTCATAAATCTTACAATAAAATCCTGTTGAGAATAACTAAAAGCATGACCAATATGCATATTTCCAGAAATATACGGGGGAGGAGTATCAATAGAATAAATCTTTTTCTTTTTTGAAAAATCAAATTTATAAATTTCTTCCTTCTCCCAAAATTCTTTCCATTTTTTTTCTATTTCCTTAAAGTCAAAATTACCCTTTGCCATCAAAATAAAACCCAAATGAACTTTAAAAAAACTTCTATTTAAAAAAAATCTATCAAAAAACATACTTCCCAAAACTTTAAATAAGGCATTTAAGATAAATAATTATGGCAAATGGTGGAATAAATCTTCCTTCAGGATTTGGAGGACTAACTTCATTTAAAGAAGAGTATAAAAGTAAATTTAGTTTAAAACCCTCTCACGTGGTAGTTTTTGTATTATTAATCGTGGCACTAAGAGCGTTTTTACCTGTTCTATTTAAATAAAATGTTTGGCGGAATTAATCCTAAACAAATGCAAGGGATGATGAAAAAAATGGGAATTTCTCAAGAAGAAATCTTATCTTCAAAAGTAATAATAGAAAAAAAAGACGGAAACAAAATAATAATTAAAGAACCGGAAGTAATGAAAATTAAAATGCAAGGTCAAGAATCTTTTCAAATTGCCGGAGAATCATACGAAGAAACTGCCCAAGTCGAAGTGTCATTAGAAGATATAAACACTGTTGTTGAAAAAACAGGATGTTCAAAAGAAAAAGCAAAAGAATCACTAGAAAGAACAAAAGATTTAGCAGAATCAATTCTTGAACTAAGCGAGTAATATTATTAATTTTAAAATGGAAATAAACGATATAAAAATAGATTGGCTGGGGCACTCGGGAATATTAATCAGAAATTCAAAAAATATATACATAGACCCATTTCAAATCTCAGAAAGCTTACCAAAAGCAGATTATATTTTTTTAACCCACAGTCACTATGATCATTGTAGTTTTGAAGATATAAATAAGATACTAAAAGAAGACACTACGATAGTAGCTCCTGCAGACTGTCAAAGCAAAATATTTCGCTCTCAGCTAAAAATACATTTTGAAGTCGTAGAAGAAAATCAAGAAATGAATTTAAATGGAATTCGAGTATGTACCTTACCCGCATATAATTTAGACAAGCCTTTTCATTTTTTTGGAAGCGGGGGACTTGGATATTTAATAAAATTAGGAGACGTAATAATTTACCACGCCGGGGATACCGACTTAATTTCAGAAATGCAAAAACTAACTGGATACAAACAACAAGGAAAATCATTTATTGCGTTTTTACCAATTTCAGGTAAATTCACAATGTCTGTAGAAGAAGCAGTTAACGCAGTAAAGCTAATAAAACCCACAATTTCAATTCCAATACACTATGGGAGCGTAATCGGAACAGTAGAAGATGCAAAAGAATTTGTGCGTCTTTGTCAAGAAGAAGGCTTTAAGTCACAAATTTTAGAAAAAATATAACATGGAAAGAAAATCTTTTTTGCAGTCAAAAAAATCAGTTTTATTAAGAAAAGACCATTCTTTTATTGGAGAATGGGACAAAAAAATAATTCCATTATGTAACAAAATAAATTCTTTAGAAAATTATTACACAAACTCTTCTTGTTCTGGAAGAATAATTTTAATGGTCGACCAAGAAAAAAAAGGAGAAGGACTATTCAAATTTATCACTCACGAAAAAATAAAATTTGATAATTTAAAAAAAGAAATTAAAAAAATTTTAGACTCAAAAGAAAAAAGAGATATCAAATTAAAAACCGAACCACCAATAATTCATATTACTTGTTTTAATTTTAATGACGCTAAAAAATTAGCAATGTTATCCAACTTATCTGGATTCAAAAAAACCGGATTGATTTCATTTGATAGAAAAATAGTTCTAGAAATAAGTTCTGGAGAAAAAATAGAATTGCCAATAATTAAAAAAGGAAAACTTTTAATCGAAGAAAAATTCTTAAAAATAATTTTAGAAAATTCAAATAAAAAATTAGAATCCTCTTGGAAAAAAATAAAAAAATTAGAAAAAAATTTATCCTAAATAGCTATTTGAAGAAGGAATTGCTGCCTTTGCAGATTTAAGATATTCCGATTCAATTTTCTTATAAGTTTCTATTGTAGATTTGGTAACGGAAGGCTTAACTTTTTCTAGGGCTTTATCAAAATGTTCTTTTCTAACAAAACTATTTTCTAAATTTTCTCTCAAAGCTTCCATTGCCGCCTCTCTTGAAAGCGATTCTAAATCCGCACCAGTATATCCTTCAGTAACTTTCGCCAAATTTCTAAGTAATTCCTCTCTTTCCTTTTCTTTAAATTCTTTTTTCTCTCCAAGAGGAGTCTTCGAAGTATGAATTCTTAATGTTCTAAATCTTCCTTCCTCATCCGCAGTGCTTATCAATAAAACTCTATCAAACCTACCTGGCCGTAAAAGTGCAGGATCTAATAAATCTGGACGATTTGTCGCACCAAGGATTAAAACATCTTTTAATCCATCAAGACCATCCATTTCTGCCAAAAGCTGATTTAATACCTTTATTCCCTCCGAACCAGAACCAGATTCATTTGTTAGCCTCCTTGAAGCCAAAGATTCTATCTCGTCAAAGAAAATAATACACGGAGCAACCTGCCTTGCTTTTTCAAATATTTTTTCTATTCCCTTATGAGAATCATTAACCCACTTTGAAAGTAATGAAGGGCCCTTAATATGAATAAAATTTGCTTCAGATTCCGAAGCCACAGCTTTTGCCAAAAGAGTTTTACCTGTTCCGGGAGGACCATACAATAAAAGCCCCCGAGTTGGACGAATACCCATTCTAGAAAATGCTTCCGCGTTTTTTATTGGCCACTCAACTGCCTCCTTTAACTCTTCTTTAACTTTATCTAATCCTCCAACCTGTTCCCAACGAACATTTGGATTTTCAACTAAAATCTCTCTCATTGCCGAAGGACGAACAACCTTTAATGCTTCTAAAAAATCAGATTGCTTTACAATCAATTTATCTAAAATCTCTTCAGGAATCTCTTCCTCTGCTTCAAGTTGTAAATCTGGGAGAACTTTTCTTAAAACATTTATTGCTGCTTCTTTGACTAACGCTTCTAAATCCGCGCCAACAAATCCATGAGTTAAACTCGCAAGTTCAGTTAAATTTACATTCTTAGATAAAGGCATTCCACGAGTATGAATTTTCAAAACGGCAAGCCTCCCTTCCTTATCTGGAACTCCTACTTCTATTTCTCTGTCAAATCTTCCAGGCCTTCTAAGTGCAGGATCAAGAGCATTAATTCTATTTGTTGCACCAATAATAACAACTTTCCCTCGAGATTTTAATCCATCCATCATTGTCAAAAGTTGAGAAACGATTCTTCTTTCAGTTTCATTATGCATTTCTTCCCTTTTTGGAGCAATAGCATCAATTTCATCAATAAAAATAATCGAAGGCGAATTTTCTTCTGCATCCTTAAAAATAGTTCTTATTTTCTTTTCACTCTCTCCATAAAATTTACTCACTATCTCCGGACCATTTAAAAGAATAAAATTTGAATCTGTTTCAGAAGCAACCGCTTTTGCTAAAAGAGTTTTACCTGTTCCCGGCGGACCGTGTAGCAAAACCCCTTTCGGAGGTTCAACGCCCAACTTCTGAA
>CAZLZF010000002.1:0-25861 GCA_964563945.1 Candidatus Woesearchaeota archaeon | reverse complement strand
GACGAGGTCGCAAAGTATAGAAAATACGATGAGGACGGCAACGAGATCAACTCTGAGTATGGCGAGATTTTCGAGCAGGAATATGTCTCCATCCTCAATGAGTATCTGACCCTGTTCAATACGCCGTATGAGCAGTATCTGCGCAGCATTGATGTGCATCAGACTCATGCCGGTTATTTCAGCATTGATAAGAAAGGCCGCAAGGTGGACAGTTCCCTTAAGCGCGGCAGTGATGAGAGTGATGATATTTCCGCATATGACCTGATCCTGAAAGACAAGGAACGCCTGCTGTCTTTCAGCAATCCCGTGCGTTTTATCTTTTCGCACTCTGCCCTGCGTGAAGGCTGGGATAATCCTAATGTGTTCCAGATCTGTACGCTCAAGCACGGCGGCAGCTCGCCTACCCAGAAACGGCAGGAAGTTGGCCGCGGACTGCGTCTCTGCGTAAACCAGAACGGTGATCGTATGGATGCTGCAACGCTGGGAGCCCAGGTACTGCAGGTCAACCAGCTGACCGTCATTGCCTCCGATGGCTATAAGGATTTTGTGGCTGATCTTCAGAAGGGCATCAGGGACGATCTGTATGAGCGTCCTACCAAAGCATCCGCAGAATACTTTATCGGCAAGACGCTGGTGGTCGAAGGAAACCAGTTCACTGTTTCCGATAAGCAGGGACGCGATATTTACCGCTACCTCATTAAGAATGACTATATCGATGAAGAGGATCATGTTACCGACAAGTACCGTGCCGATAAGGAAAACAATGTCCTTGCGCCGGTGCCGGAAAGCTGCACAGAGATAACCGAGGGAGTTCATGCCCTTATTCAGAGTATCTTCGATCCGCATGCGCTGGATGACATGATCAAGGACGGCCATGATACGAAGATAACAGAAAATCCGTTGAACGATAATTTCTACAAGAAAGAGTTCCAGCGCCTTTGGAACCTGATCAACCATCAGTATGCGTACACGGTGGAGTTTGACAGCCAGGAGCTGATAAAGAAGTCCATCGATCATATTGACGACAAGATGTTTGTGGCAAAGTTGCAGTATACCGTCACATCGGGGCAGCAGGAGAAGGACTGGAGCGCGGAGCAGGTAAAGAGCGGCTCCATGTTCCTCGCCGAGAAGAGCCAGACTTATACGCTCGACCGTGCGGAAGGCAGCCTCGTTACATATGACCTGATTGGTAAGATTGCGGAAGGCGCAAAGCTCACCCGTAGAACCGTTGCGGCGATCCTTGATGGAATCCGTCCTACGACATTTGCCATGTTCCAGAATAACCCGGAGGAGTTTATCACCAAGGCTATCCGGCTTATCAATGAGCAGAAGGCCACGATGATTGTGGAGCAGATCACCTACAACCGTACTGAGGGCACATACGACAGCGCCATCTTTACGGCGGAAAAGAACAGCGATTTCTCACGGGCATACCGCTCAAAGAAGAACGTTCAGGATTACGTCTTTGCCGATGGTTATGCCAAGGATGGAAAGAGCGTGGAGCGCCGCATGGCAGAGGATATGGATCTGGCGGAAGAGGTATGCGTTTACGCCAAACTGCCGAAAGGCTTTTCTATCCCGACACCTGTTGGCAATTATTCCCCGGACTGGGCGATTGCATTCAACAAGGACAGCGTGAAGCATATCTTCTTCATTGCCGAGACCAAGGGAACGATGGAGACCCTGAATCTGAAGCCTATCGAACAGGCAAAGATTAAATGCGCAAAGAAGCTCTTTGCGGAACTATCAACCGAGGATGTGGTTTACCATGACGTGGACAGCTACCAAAGCCTGCTGAACATCATGGAAAGCCTGTAGCATATTTTTTCTCAGGATAATAACGGAGGTGCGTTATGGCAATACATATGAGTATAAGGTTAGCTTGGCACGATCAGGGGTGGAATGGGCATATTTGTGCAAATCCGTGCAACAACCCCTATTGCGTCGGCGCACACTCCTATCCTGGGGATTTGATAGCATCAAAGAGGAACCTGGAGCTGGAGAAAAAGCATCCGGGTGAGTCTGCACAAAAATATCCCTGCGATATAGCGTGTGCTCTCAGCATAAATGCATTCGGTAAGGAGACGGTTAAGACAAAAGTTGATCCTCCGGAATGGCTGAATGAGGGTGATCCTGTAGAGCTTGTATTGCCACCGTCAACTGCATGTACATGGTGTTATGAAGCCATGTATAAAAAAGGAGTTGACGCTGCTCCGGGCAGCGGAAAACAGTACAACTATGATAAAAGGTTTCAGAACGCCCAGGAGTATTTTGCTCAGTTCACGGAAAAGAAGTCCCTGGTGTTCTACTATGCCGGATATAGTAATCCTTTCTCCGAGGGCGAAGAGAATAACTTTGTCATAGTCGGTATTTCAAGAATTAAGCACATTGACGACTTCTATTTTTACGACAATCTTTCCGAGAAGACAAGAGAGTATTACGCCGGAGGTTTTGCATGGCAGAAGCCGATAACATCCACCTATCCAGAGGAAGGATTTTGTATTCCGTATTGGAAGTACATGGGAGATGAAGACCTGTCTGACCGGCTTGTGATAAAGCCCACAAACCGCTCTCCGTTTAAGTATGGAAGTCGCGAGGTAACCGATGATGATGCCATCGAAGTTATTCAGCGGATGATAGAAACTATTGATGTGCTGATAGAAATAGGCGACGAGACTGAGGACTGGGAAAAGCGCAAGGAGTGGCTTAATTCAGTACTGAACGAGCTTTGGACGGACAGAGGCCCTTATCCAGGACTTGCTTCCGTGATGGAATATCTGCAGCTCCATTCGCTGATAAAACCATATTTTGATCTGTCTACTGATTCTGCTAAAAGGGAGTTTTATGGTCAGCTGGTGGAACTGCTGGATGGCGATACGGATAGCATAAACGGCATTGAGTTTGCGGCCAAGGATCTGAAGGTAATCCGCAGGAACTATCAGATGATGGAAGACAACGAACAGAAACTACTTCTGGAGATGCTTCCACGGTTCGACCTTACTGCAAAACAGGTCAGAGGTATCATGTCTGAAAATAAGGAGGATGTTTCTATCACGGCATCAACGGATGAGCTGTTAGAGAATCCGTATATCATTTTCGAGCAGTACCGTGGAGATGATTCGGATGATACCATTCCTTTCTACAAGATTGACAACGGTGTTATTCCTTCACCGGAATACGGGTTGGAGGAGATTCTCGATGCAGGTTCTACCGAAAGGCTGCGCGCTCTTTGCGTTGATGAGCTGAATTGGATTCCTGCTCATTCATTCGGAAAAGCCGAGACAATCCTGAAATCCATAAATGCGAGACTTGATAGGATGTCGGAGTGGAAGAAAAATGTCTATAGCATCAAGAATTTTAAAGTAGACAAGGATATTCTTAATGGCGGCTTATTCCTTAAGAAGGACGAAGAAGGCGTGCTGTACCTTTATCTCCGCTCCGTATATGAAGATGAACGCACCGTCGAATCAGTACTCCGTATGCTCGCAGAACGACCGGATATTGAGTTGAAGCTGAAGGTATCCCCGGATAAATTCAAACGGACGTTGAGGCGTGAAGATTCCAAATTACTGGATGACGAGGATACCGCAGCGGAATATGAGCGCATCATAAACCGTCAGGCTGATGTATGTATGCAGATTTTCAGGAAACCTATCTGCGTTCTTTCCGGCGCAGCGGGGACAGGAAAGACGACAGTAATTGATTCTATTCTGGATACCATCGAAAAAATCCATGGTGAGGGCACCAGCTTCCTGCTTATGGCTCCTACGGGAAAAGCGGCGGAGAGGATCAAAGTCCAGACCGGAAAGCCGTCCTCCACCATACATTCTTTCCTTGCAAAAAACGGCTGGCTGAATAAGAACATGACACTGAAGCGTGAAGGTGGCAGTACGAGCAGAGATGTGAATACGCTGATCCTTGACGAATGCTCCATGATTGACCTGAATTTGTTTGCTACCTTGTTCCGGGCTATCAATTGGAACAGTGTGCAGAGACTAATACTTGTCGGCGATCCTAACCAGCTTCCGCCTATTGGTAGGGGTAAGGTGTTCGCAGACACGATTGAATGGTTAAAATCAGATGATGAGTATGCAGCAAGTGTCGGTACGCTTACGGAAAACATCCGCCAACTTGTAAATACTGTAGAAGGAAACGGAACCGGCATTCTGGATTTGGCGAATGTATTCATACAGGAAAAACAGACTGCCGGAGAGGACTCCGATGCCGCTGCAATGCTCAAATACGAAAAAGAAAAGATATTCACATCTATCCTTGAGAATGGCAACGGCGCAGTTGATAATGACTTGAGCGTTTACTTCTGGAATGAGCAGGAAGACCTCGAAGTCTTGATGAAAAAGTGTCTTGTCGAAGATATGCAGGAAATGACAGGGCTTCCAGCTGGAACGGATCAGGAGCTTCATAAACTGTGGACGGAGGCGACAAAGGATTCCCCAGAGAAGTTCCAGGTGATTTCACCATACCGCGGTGAGTTCTACGGAACGATGTCTATCAACACATTCATGCAGGAAGTGTTCAATGGTTATTGGAGCCGCAAGCTGAATGTTGAAGGCATCGGTCTGTTTGATAAAGTTATTCAGATAAGGAATCGTCCGGCATCTGATAAAGCCTATGTTTATGACTGGTCTGCGAGAAAAACTGGAAGGCAGGAAATTTACAATGGCGAGATAGGTACAGTTTCTCCTATGGGGTATGAGCGGAAGAAGATAAATTACATGTCGAGTCTCAAGCACTTTCAGTGCAATTTTTCTGGCTCATCCAGGAAGAACTATAGCTATATGTACGGAAAAGACCTGGGAAAGGATGATCGGGATTATTGGATTCCCGACCAGAAAGTAACGGACAATCTTGAACTGGCATATGCGATAAGCGTGCATAAGTCTCAGGGATCGGAGTTTGACTATGTTTACATCGTCATTCCGGCAAGAGACAGCCATTTGCTGAGTATGGAACTGCTTTATACCGCGCTTACAAGAGCGCAGAAGCATGTGACTGTATTCCTCCAGCAGGATATGAGTACGCTTACCACTATGAGCCATGTGGAGAAGTCTGCGGTAAGAAAGATAAACTCATCTGTATTTGAGTTTAATCCGCTCCCGGATGAACTACTATATAGTGGGGACTGGTACAAGGAAGAAAAGAAGCTGGCAACACTCTCGGAGTATTTTGTAAGGTCAAAGTCGGAAGTGATCATAGCAAATATGCTTGTGTCCGAGGATATTCCTTTTGTGTATGAGCAACCTTTATTCGCGAAGGATGGCTCGATGTTCCTGCCGGACTTCACAGTCAAATTCAAAGGTGAAACTTATTACTGGGAGCATGTTGGAAGGCTTGATCTTCCAAAGTATAAGGCTCACTGGGAGATCAAAGAGAAGTGGTACGAGGAGAACTTCCCCGGAAAACTGCTGACAACATATGAAGGCAAGGATCTCTCAACGGTAGCAATGGAGATTATTCAGAGCCATAAATAAAGAACGATTTTCAAGCATTAAAGGAGGCACGCGGCATGGCAGTACCAAAGTATAATGAGTTTTTTCCGTCATTTCTCAAAATCCTCGGCGATGGACAAGAACATGATCTGAAAGAAATAAGAGCATATTGCGCCGATAGTTTTCAACTGTCTGATGAGGATAGGAATGCTGTGATTCCGAGCGGGAGAAATATGCTTATAGACCGTGTCGGCTGGGCAAAAACCCATTTGAAGAAGGCTGGCTTGATAGATAGTCCCAGCAGGGCAAAGTTCTGCATTACGGCTCTTGGAAAAGATGCACTGGATAAAGGCACGGAGCTTTCACTTGAATATGTGCATGACCTGCAAGTGAAAAACGGTGGAGAAATACCGGAAGCCACGTCTGAAACTACACAGGTGGCGGATACCCAGAGTCCACAAGAGGCTATCGATCTGGCGATGAAGCAGTTGAGGTCAGGGCTTGCCGATGATCTTTTTTCAGAAGTATCCCGCATGAATGAGTATGCCTTTGAGCAGGTCGTTGTCGATCTTTTATTAAAAATGGGATATGGAAAACCGGAAGAGAACCAGGATGCCGTAACCAAGAAATCCGGCGACGGTGGTATTGATGGCATTGTCCGTGCGGACAGGCTTGGTTTTGATGCTGTTTATACTCAGGCAAAGAGATGGAAGGCAGACTCTCATGTGCAGAGGCCGGATATCCAGAAATTCCTCGGGGCAATGGTAGAGCATGGCGCATCAAAAGGGCTGTTCATTACCACAGGCCAATTTTCAAGCGGGGCGCGGGATTGTGCCGAGAAGAATCCCGGCGGATATAAGATCATGCTCATAGACGGAAAGCAACTGGTTGAGCTGATGATTGAATATGAACTTGGAGTAACGCCTGTTGTTACTCATAAAATCATGAAGATCGATTACGATTATTTTAGTGATGACGAATGAATCGGGGCATATGTTGGTATTGGTTTTGAAGGAGGTGCAGAGGTATGCCGGATTCTATAGGGAAAAGCGTAAAGGAACATAGCATTGATGGTATCTTCACGGAGGTGACGCACTCCGAGAAGATTGGTTTGCGTGTTCCTGAGAAGCTGCACCTCTATTACCTATCAGATATGCCGGACAACCGTTTTGATCTGGAGAAACTGAAAACCCAGCTGTATCTGAATATCGGAACATATGCGTTTTCCCGTGCACAGATAGACAAGTTCAAAAATGCCGGTAACGCCGATGTCATTATCGACCAGGCAAAGAGGATTTTGAAAAAGAAAGGCGCTGATGTAAAAGGCACAGGGTCTGAACTTGGCGAGGTATTGAACTACATTTTCACGGAAGAAAAGCTGGATGCACCGAAGCTGATGAGCAGGGTGGAATTATCCACGGATGGGGCGCGCTATAACAGTGAACCTGATAATATCCATCTCCTTCCTGCGGGCATCTCCGGGATGCCTTATCACCAGGTGGTATTCGGTTCCTCATCCATCGTTGGGGATTTGAAATATGCCATCAACAGTGCTTTTGACAGGATCATAAGCATCGAGCAGCACAAGTCTGATGAACTTGGGCTGGTAGATAATCTTATTCTCGAAACACCTGCAGACCGATTTTCGAATAAGTCGGATATTGATTTCTTGAAAGAAATGATTGTTCCTGTTGAAGGGAAAAAGGTGCCGAGAAACACATCGTTTGCCGTATTCCTGGGTTACTCCCTTGGACTTGTTCCTGAGAACTATACTCCAGCTGAGTTTCCGACAATTTTGGAGGACAAGGTGCTGGATGACTTGCAGAGACACCTTCCTCAAATCATACAGAAAATAAAAGACAACAATCTTGGCATGAAGTCTTTCTACTTTTTCATTGTTCCGTTTAATGATGCGGAAAGCGATAAGAAGAAAGTCATGGAGGATGTTCTGAAAGGAGATGTCAACCTTATATGACCGACACTAAGCCTACTCTCGGGTCGGTGATTTTCGCTGACATCGAGAATAATCCATATTTGAATAAGCTGTATGACCATTTGCTGTACAACTACGGAATGAAGAAAGTGCAGCGGGCTACTGGAAGGCAGATACAGAAGGATGTTGATGTAACAGATGCGCTTCGCTTTGCGGATCTGCTTTCAAAGTCAAACCATCCTAAAAATGCCGAACAGCATAAGCAATGGGCGCAGGAGATAGTAATTCTGCTTTCAGAACTGTACCCGGAGAATGAAACGGTGAAGCTTGTAGCAGGCTCCGTATTCCTAAATACGGGAAACCTGCAGGGCATGACCATCATCAAGTCCGACTTTCGTGGCTTTGATGTGTTCGAGCAGATTTATTCCGAGTTCCGGGATGATTACCTCACAATCCCGGCTGAACCGAAGCTCCGCTTTTTTAATGACCAGAAAATTGCATATGATCATCTGACAGATGACTACTTTACCTATTCCGGTCCAACATCCATGGGAAAATCCTTCATCATGCGGATGTTCATCAAGGAACAGGTTCTGAATAATGCTCACTTGAATTTTGCCCTGTTGGTGCCGACAAAGGCTCTGATCAATGAGATAAAAGGGAAAATAATCGAGGACTTGCAGGATAACCTTAAGGGGAAGAATTACCGTGTTATTACAGCGGCGGGAGAGCTGGCACTTGAAGAGGAACACAACTTTATCTTCGTACTGACGCCGGAGCGTATGCTCTATCTGCTGATAAAGAAGCCGGAACTCCATATTGATTATCTGTTCGTGGACGAGGCACATAAACTATCCGGGAAAAACGGGCGAGGTCCGTTCTACTACAAGGTTGTTGATATGCTCTTGCATCGGGATGACAGGCCGCACTTTATATTTGCGGCACCGAATATTCCGAACCCTGAGCTTTACCTTCGTCTGTTGACCGATCTGATTGAGGAAGAGGAGGATACCTCCGGCAGCAAGCTGGCATCCATTTATTCCCCGGTAACACAGATTAAGTTTCTGATTGACCTCAAACAGGGAAACATAGAAATATACAATGACAGGACAGAAACCTCGACCGAGCTTATTCGCCTCAGAAATGTAACGCTGAGTAAACTCTTATACCGTTTTGAGGCTCCCAACATACTGCTTCCCCCGGAACAGCGGCAGCAGACGATTGTTTATTGCAATGGTCGCCAGAAAGCCATTGATGCGGCTCTTGCGTTTGCTGAAGAAGTAAAGTACGAAAAGGATGATAAGGAGCTTATTGAGCTTTCGGATGACATCAAGAAAGAAGTTCATGGGGAGTATTATCTTGTAAAGCTCCTTCGGATGGGCATTGCTTATCATATCGGATACCTGCCTGCGTCGATAAGGCGGCGCATTGAGGAATTGTTTGAGAAAAGAAAGATCACTACCCTTTTCTGCACAAGCACCCTGCTGGAAGGCGTTAATCTGCCTGCGGACAATCTTTTTATTACGGATACAAAGATATTCCGCAGCAAGATGTCACCTGTGGATTTTAAGAATCTGATCGGGCGCGTGGGCAGGATTCGGTTTAATCTTCACGGCAACGTATTCTTTGTGGCCACAGGAGAAAAGGATCAGGGTGTTTCAGATTTCAAGGAAATGCTGAAAACACCGGTTCCTACGCAGACGCTTTCCATATCAACTGACCCCAATGTACTGAAGGGCGTTGAGAAAAAGTATGTGGCAGATATTCTGAAAAGCGGCACTACGGAAATGCCAAAGCGCCGGGATGACCAGTCAGAAGAATCGTATGAGATGATGCGAAAATTTGCGCTGGTGCTTCTCCGAGATATCATGCAAAACCGAGATAGTCTTGTGCGCCGTGAGTTTAGGGACTACATCACACCGGAGGAGGAACAGGCAATCCGTGCAATGTTTGATGATCCCTTTATATTCCCGGACGATGATATAAACACTTCTGTGGATCAGACAAAGAAACTGGCAAAGGCGATAGAACAGGGATTGGAATATCCGAAACTGAAGCCTGATGGAAAATTTGACTATGACAGCATAGTAGAATTTCTTACAACGCTGGCAGATGTGTTTGACTGGAGAACCTATGAATATTCGAGCCTTGGGAAGGCGGATGAGCACGGCAATCTTCAGCTTATCAGGTGGTATTCCGTTATTCTCAGACAGTGGATGGAAGGCAGCGGATTATTCCTGATAATGAAATCGGCGGTGGAATGGCGAGAGAATCACCCGCAAAACTTCTGGATAAGCAAATATCAGAAAACCACCTATGATTATTCGCTTACCCATAAGAATATTGTGCTTTCCTCCACGCTGGAAGTAATCGACAATGTGATCCTTTTCAGCATCTCGAACTACTTCCTGAAGTTTTCAAATGAGTACATGCGGATTCATGATATTACGGAGTTCAATAACAACTGGTACGAGTATGTGGAGTATGGCACGACAAATCCCGTAACCATCCAGCTTCAGAGGCACGGCTTTTCCCGTGAGGCAGCGACATACATAAAGGATAATCATGAGGACTGGATCATCCGCCAGGAAGACGGAACAATAAAGCTGAAACGAGATGCTTTGACCTGTACCAATGAGAATACGAAAGTCGAAGCAAACCAAGTGGTTTTCAACTCGCCGGATTTGTTTGAGCCGGAAATAAAGCAATAGGGAGGCGCTTATGAACTCGATTAAGATACAGAAAATCGGTATCACCGATTTGGATACAGACGCTATCGTCAATGCAGCCAATGACGGCTTATGGGCTGGCGGCGGTGTGTGCGGAGCTATCTTCCGTGCAGCCGGACACGACAAGCTCCAGGCTGCCTGTGATGCCATCGGGCATTGTGATACAGGTTCCGCAGTCATCACTCCCGGCTTTGACCTGAAAGCGAAATATATCATCCATGCCGTAGGTCCTGTATGGAGCGGCGGTGACAATAAGGAACCACAAATGCTCTATGGCGCATACCGCAGGTCGCTGGAACTGGCGGTGGAGAACGGATGTCATTCTATTGGCTTTCCGCTAATCTCCGCAGGCATCTTCGGTTATCCGAAAGACAAGGCATGGAGAAAAGCCATACAGGCATGCAATGACTTCTTCCAGAAGAATCCCGATGCAGACTTGCAGGTGGTATTTGCTGTGCTGGATGACGGCATCCTTGCGCTGGGGCAGCAGACCTTGGAGGAGATTGCTCCTCAGTACGGTTCATGAACTACCATACCGTAACGGATGAGCGGGATGACGAGATCTGGTCTATGCTCCTGGCTCATGCCGGAGAAGAGTTCAAAACGGCGCGGGGATTGCCGTTTACATACCACCAGAAAATCAGCCGTACAGGAGAACCGCTGGGCGAGCTGGTGATTGATCGCAAGGAAAAAACGATAACCCGTAACACGGTGCTGCTGGCATATGAGAAAGCTTTGGAACTGATGGAAACAGAAGGCTGCGTATCGGGACCGAAAAAGCTCGGTGTGTTTGGTGCGAGCTATCTTTACCCGGTATTTCTGGAGCTGGGTATATGTAAGAGGGAGCAAATACAATGATCGGAGCAATAATGGGCGACATGATCGGTGCGCCGTATGAATTTGACAGGGGCAATAAGACGAAGGAGTTCCCACTTTTCAGCAGAGGGTCACAGTTTACGGATGATTCCGTTATGACTATCGCAGTGGCGGAGGCTCTGATGGATACCATCGGAAAGAGCGATGACGAGATCAGGACTGCCCTGGTGGAGTCCATGCAGAAGTGGGGCAAGCGTTATCCTAATGCCGGATATGGCGGGATGTTCTATCAGTGGCTGCGTGAGAAGAATCCGAAGCCTTACGGCAGTTTCGGCAACGGCTCTGCCATGCGTGTTTCTTCCGCAGGCTGGCTTTTCGGCACTCTGGAAGAGACCAGGCATATGGCAAGGCTTACCGCCGAGGTTACGCATAACCACCCGGAAGGCATCAAGGGAGCGGAGGCTACGGCCAGCGCAATCTTCCTCGCCAGGAATGGCAACAGCAAAGAGGAGATAAAGGAATACATCATCAGCGAGTTTGGCTATGACCTTTCCCGTACCTGCGATGAGATCCGTCCGGGATACCATCATGTGGAGACATGCCAGCAGACGGTGCCGGAGGCAATCACGGCATTTATGGAAGGCACGGACTTTGAAGATGTTATCCGCACAGCTGTTTCCCTCGGCGGAGACTGCGACACCCTGACCTGCATAGCTGGCGGCATGGCGGAGGCGTTTTATGGCATCCCTGCGGAGATGGTAAATGAGTGCCGTAAACGTCTGCCGGATGATATGCTCGCCGTGATCGACCGCTTTGATGCATCCGGCAGCGAAGGCAAGGACGGCTTTCACGATATGTTCCTTGATGGAAACGAGCTGATCGAGGAAGCCATAAGCAAGTATCACGCTGATGCCAGCAAGGAGAATCTGATCGCAGTTCTGGATGCCATCCGTACCAGAATGCACGCAGACGGGCATTTTATCGTTCCCGTCATTACGGATGAAGAGGATGATAGCCAGTTCGCTTTCCGTTCCATACAGACGAAGGACGGCAAGATGTGGCATGCGGTATTCACTTCCCAGGCAGAGTTTGAAAAGGGCGAGCCCAGCCAGGTGCTTTCCCACTTTATCGACAGTATGCTGAAAGCCTGCGTTGATACCGGGGCCGAAGGTTTCATCATCAATCCCTGGGGGCAGTCCTTTATGCTTGCCAAGGAACTGATCGAGATGATATTCAAGGCTGATGGAGATGTGGAATACTCCGTCCCGGACGATAAGATCACGCCGGAACTGCTGGAGGGCGGTGCTTTCCTGAAAAGAGCCACGGAGATATGCAACAGGAACAGGACGCAGCTGAACCTCATCAAGCTGGCGAAAATTCTCCGTGACAGCTGGGTATGGGTACCCTGCAATGCCATCATGAGCGATGCGGATTATGAAGCTTTTGAAAAGATGGTCTTAGCTGCGAAGGACGGTGAAGGACTTGATTCGCTGGTCGGACAGAACTTCGTGGCGCATGACGAGACAAGAATGGTTCCCGATATCCTCCAGAATGGAGATGACTTCTTCTTCCCCGTATTTACTTCCGATACGGAAATGGGAGAATACGGCGAGCAGTTTTCCAAGATGGAGAGGCACTTCATGGAGGCAATGATCCTGGCTCGGAATAATGAGAAGAACGTAAAGGGCATCGTCATCAACGCTTTTTCCGAGCCGTTCGTAGTGCCGAGAGAGATGTTTGACATTATCGCTGGCATGGATTCCAGCATTGAGCCAAAGGAGGGCGAAGACAATGAGTGAGAAATATTCAAAAGCTGACCTTCGGCATATAGCGGAAGGCATGATAGAAGAACTTCGTGAGTGCGAGGACGGAACAGTTACCACAACAGGACGGCTGGCTCGTGCCTTTGGATATGAAGATATGGAAACCTTCGATCTTTTTGATCTGCATGATGCCCTTTTCAGGGCGGCGAGGGCAAACCACATCACTCTGGATATGTCGGAGCATAAGGATAAGGTGGAGGGGCTGCCATTTAATCTGACTTTTATCGTTAAGAACAAGAAGGCGCAGATTAAATGCCCGCGCTGCGGCAGCAAGAATACCGCTCGGTACATATATGGTTATCCGGCTTTCAGCGAAGAAATGCAGCAAAAGCTGGATGCCGGGAAGTGGGTTCTCGGAGGTTGCTGTATCAGCAGCATCGAGATCAACGGACATCATGTTGACACCATGCCGGCGAGAAAATGCAATGACTGTAAGAAGGATTTTGCTACAGCGCCAATTCTCATAACACCGAAGAATGATACCGCAGAAGACTACCGGGATATCGTTACCTGCATCAAGTTTTCTGTCGGAGGCTACTTCGACGGCTATACGGATATTACGATCAGGAAGAATGATAAAGGTGCGCTGGTAAGTGTTCAGAAAATGCTGGAGCCGGAAGAAGTCCCAGATGACCGCCAGATCACACCCGCAAAGTGGCAGAGAATAATAAACAAGCTATATGGCCAGATGTATCTGCATGAGTGGAAGAAGAGCTTCGTTGATCCCTGCGTGCTGGACGGAACGCAATGGAGCCTCGACATCAGCCTGACCGGAAACAGGAAACGCTCTTATTCCGGCAGCAATGATTATCCGCCATACTGGAACGAGCTTCTGAAGGTTTTCAGGGAATTTGCGAAAGTATAAAACGAGCCTCTCCTCCACACCCGGAAGAGAGGCTTTTTTCAGTCACTGTTTCTGATAAAAGGGACACTCGTAACCATCAGCCCGAAGCTCGATACCGGGCAGCCAGGGCGGCGTCCTGCCCATCTGCTCACATACAGCATCCAGCGATACGCGAGGGTCACACTCGATGATAAGTTCATCGTGGACGTGACCGCAGATGAAGCAATGGGACAGCGTCCGCATGGCATAGGCAAGGATATCCCGGCTTACAGCCTGGACAATGTTCTCCACAAATTTCGGACCGTAGGATTCGATGCGGCTCCATTTCTTCTGCGCGTCAATGCCCATATAGGTGACGGACTCGCCGCCGAATTTATTCTGTCCGATCTTCGGTTTCACATATGCCAGCTTTCTGCCGGAAGGCAGTGTGATGAAAAGCATGCCGCTTCGGACGGCAAAAGTGATGTCACCGACCTTCGCAGGCGTTTTCTTCTTTATCGCAGTCTTAACGGCGGTATCGACCGCCCACCAGTAAGCCGTGATGTTTGGATTGCTGTCGCGCCACATATCCACCAGGGGCTGAAGCTCTTCTTCCTCAAGTCCCATGTCCAGAGCACCCATCGCTTTCAGTGCGCCGACGGAACCGCCGTAACCGAGAGCCAGCTCTGCGATCTTGCCTTTCTGGCGCAGGTGGGAGTTCTGACCGTGCTTTTCAACGGGAACACCGAACATCCTTGATGCCGACTCGCAGTATATGTCCCTCCCGTTATGGAAGACTTCTGCACGCCAGCTTTCTCCGGCAAGGTGCGAGAGGACACGAGCCTCGATGGCTGAAAAGTCAGATACGATGAACTTGTATCCGGGGCGAGGGATAAAGGCGGTGCGGATCAGTTCCGAGAGCACTCCGGGAACGGAGTCGTAAAGCATATCCAGCATTTCATAATCGCCGGACTTCACCAGTTCCCTTGCCTGTTCCAGATCCTCCATATGGTTCTGCGGAAGGTTCTGTAATTGAATAAGCCGTCCAGCCCAGCGCCCGGAGCGGTTTGCACCATAGAATTGAAACATTCCGTGACAGCGGCTGTCAGCGCAGACGGCATTCTGCATTGCCTGATATTTTTTAACGCTGCTTTTGGCAAGCTGCAGGCGCAGTGCCAGCACCTCGGCCAGTGCCTCCGGAGCGGTCTTTATCATGGCGGCGACTTCCTTTTTGCCGAGGCTATCGACCTCCATGCCGTTTTCATTCAAATAATCCTTCATCTGCATGACCGAGTTGGGATTCTCCAGCCCGGTCTTTTTTTGCATTCTGGTGGTGAGATCGGCGTTGGAAAGCTCATCGATCTTAAGCGCCTGTTCGACAAAGGTTCGGTCTATCATGATGCCCCGGTCATTTATCTCCTGGTCAAGATGATATTCATCCCAGACAAAGTCCGGCACGGGATAGTTGCGCAGGCGTTCCTGTATCTGCATTTCCACCTGCACGTCCCGCTCGTTGTATTTCTTAAATAGAGCCCATTTCTCCGGGGCGTGCTCCGGCAGGTTCCAGGTGCGGCCGCCGTTTGCCTTGGTGGGCTTGCAGGGGCAGCAGAAGTACTTTATAAGCTCCTTGCCTTCCTTCATTTTCTGCTCTTCAAATCCGAGAACGGCACCGACCTTTTCCAGCGATAACGGGAGGCCATTGTATGCCGCCCAGACCAGGGTGCATTTCCAGGATGCCGGGTCGAGATAGTTCTGCACGGGGTCTCCCTCTATGCTGTAGGTGGAGAAGTACTGCGGATAGTTCCTGCGCAGCCATACGGAAAGGCAGATGCGCTCGAATGAAGCGTTATATGCCCACTTCACAACGCTGTCATCGGAGAGGGCGGCAAGGATGTCATCGGGGACGATGTCGCCGCAGGCAAGGTCATAAACGATGACGCCACCACCATTTACCGCAACGCCGAAAAGCAGGATATCGAAGTCCGGGCTTTCCGCATATTTATAGGCACCACACTTGGTGATGTCGACACTTGATTTCGTCTCAAGGTCCAAAGACAAACTCTCTATCTTCATATCCATTCCTTTCAAAAGAAGCGGCAGGAATGTTCCTCCTGCCGCCTCCATCTTCTGGTTATTCTTCAGTTGCTTCTGCGGTGTCCGCAGGCTCGTCCTTTGCCTTATGGGTCTTCTTCCAGATCCACTTCACAAAGGTCACGATCATGTTGCCGATGCCCCAGATGTCCAGCATGATGATGAACACGAAGGCTGTTGCGATCACCGTATTTCTCATGAACTCATAATCAAGCATTGTCGTTATCCTCATACTTTCTGAATCTTTTCGGGAACAGGTAGCGGAGCATCCCGCGGATGACGCCGATGAACCACTTCCAGATTGCGATCAGCCCGATGCACCAGAATCCGACGCAGATCAGGATGAAAGTCCACTGCACGGTCTGTTCCATAAAACCATAAATAACTTCAGTTGCCATTTGCTTATCCTCCAAAGGGGCGGAGCGGCAGACGGGATGCCCGCCGCTCCGTAAGTGTTAACCGAGGAAATCCTCATCGTCGTCATCGTCAAGGTCTGCGAAGTCGTCCTCAGCCCTGCTGTGGCCGCCGAGAGGAGTGCCGTCGGAGAGCTTCTGGATGTTGTTCAGGCCGCATGCGATGCCGCGGTTGCCGTTGGAGTTGAAAGCATAAAAGTTGATGCTTGCCCTGCCGATGATGCCGGAGTAAAGCTCCGAGCTGTCCAGGATGGGCTGGCGGTCCCCGTCGACCACGCCGGGCTTGGTGGTGCTGTTGGCGTTGACGAAATAGGAATCCTTGTAAGCCTCATCGCCCTTGCGATCCTTGTCACCGTCGCGGAGAGGAGTCTTAAGATCCTCCAGCGCGGGCACGAACTTGCTCGAACCCTTCAGCTTGCTTTCACCCTCGGTGTACGCTGCCTGGATGGCGGCGCGGATCTTCGCGATGGTCACGGTATCGGACTTCGGAATGATCAGCGATACGCTGTACTTCGGGGTACCTCCGCCGAGTGGAACCTTCGGCTCGTTGACGTTCAGATAGCTCATCACGGTCTTGGGACCGGTGATAACCTTGGTGGGATTCTTGGCTGTGTTGTTCTTACTCATTTTCGTTATCCTCCATAAAATCATTTGCTGCTGTATTGAACTCCGGACGTGTGTCTGAATTTGGAGCCAATACCGGTTTGCCCTGGGGCTTTATGATCAGCCCCGCCAGTAACTGTTCAAACTTCTTTTTGCCTAACTGCTTCTGCATCGCGGTGATGCCTAAGAGCTTCTTTTCATAAGGATCGTATCCGGCTTTCGATACGACCTCCGCCACAGCGGTCTCATTGGTGTACTTACGGTTGCTCCTGCCTTCGACCAGCTTCCAGCCGGGATAGCGGACACCTGCGAGAGCCTGTTTTAATGCGTATTCCTTTACGTCCTCCGCCCAGGAGATAAGGGTGTCGATCTGCGGCAGGATCGCCGCAATCTCGTCCTCGTCCAGGGTGGGAGCATCCGCAAATTCATACTTTGCAAGCTCCATGCTGTACTCCGCGCGTTTCCTGCAGGTGGCTTTCGCCTTGCAGAACTGGCAGTGGTCGCCGACTGCAAATTCGCCTTCGCCCTCGTATGCCAGTTTGGCGGTGGGAGCAAGCACCTCGTCAGCCCATTTCAGGAGTTCTTCCTTTGTAAGCTCGAAGGTGTCCACGTTTTCCCTGCGCGGCTGGTAGATGGAGAGCCTGATACGCTTGATGTCATAAAGATCACCGAAGGTATCCAGCGCACCGAGTGCGTAGCATTTCAGCTGTGAATTTCCCGTGCCGTCCTCGCCGGATGCCGTTACCAGCACGCCAAGCCCGAACTTGAAATCGATGATGTGCAGCAGGTCATCAGCAACGATGACGCAGTCCCCGGTGCCGAAGCCGTGCTCCACCCATTTGGAAAAGTCCAGCGTCTGCTCGACGCATACCAGCGGGTCCTTGCAGAGCTTCTTCGCCGCCTCGACCTGTTCCATCACGAAGTCGCGGTAGCCTTCTGCTGATTCCTGCATCTCCGCATCGTAATAGGTAAGGTCTTCGGTAGGGTTCTTGCTCGGCCTGCCCAGGGCTGTTTCCACCAGATGCTGGCAGAGCTCGTGAGCGTCCGTGCCCTGCTGGGCGTAAGGAGAACCTCTGTCTTCCTCCTGGGCGCACAGCTTTGCGCTTGGCGGGCATTTAAGCCACCGTTCACTCGCTGAGGCGGAAAGGTATGCGTGTTTAGCCATTACCTATTCCCTCCGCTTCCGCCACGATGGCGGCATAAACTTCCGGGTCGGTGACGTCGGAGAGCTGCTTCACGCCGTGGGCGGTAAGCAATGCTTTGACCTCAGCCCTGAACCCTGTCCTGGACTTCTCCGCAAGGATCGCCCTTACTTCCTCATAGGTGTAGACCTTCGCAGGCTCTTCAGCCTTTTCAGGTTCCACAGCCTGTTCCGGCCCCAGGGCGGTGTCCTGTGCAGGTACGTCCTGCTTCTTTGCCGGCGCCGCGTCTGCGCCTTCCAGTACCGCAGCGATATCCGCGATGTCCTGGGAGAGCTTCTGAAGCCCTGCAATGAGAACTGCCTTGTCCTTTTTTGTCATGGGATCATTCCTCCTTTCCGTTGTTCTCGTTTTCCTATGCCTTGAAACAGCGGATTTTTATAACGGCTTTTCAGACTTTTTTTCTGCCGTCGTGTCCGCCGTTCTTCGGACACCTTCCTATGCCTTGAAAGGAGGATTTTTTATAACCGCTTCGGAGATTTTTTTCCGGGGCGGTTTTTCCATATAAAAAAGGTAGCGATCAGTTTTTTTACCTGCGGATTATAAAAATCGGGCCTAACAAGGCATAGGAAAGCAGAACAATGAAAGGAGGCACTTTCCTATGAACAACAAGGACTCACCGATCGTTTATATCTGCTCGCCATACTCAGGCGACGTGGAGAAGAACGTGAAGAAGGCGCAGGCCTACAGCCGCCTTGCCGTTGACCGGGGATGCGTTCCTCTGACGCCTCACCTGTTCCTTCCCGCATTCATATCAGAAGAGACGGAGCGGGAGACGGCGCTTGCGGCAGGACTTAGGCTCCTGTCCGTATGCCAGGAGATATGGGTCTGCGGCGGCACGGTCAGCAGCGGCATGAGAAACGAGATAAACCAGGCAAAGGCGCTCGGTATTCCGATGCGCGCCATAAAGGAGGAAGAGATCAATGTTTGCGATTGAAGAAGGAATCCAGAAGATCAACGGCGAGACTGTCGAGACATTCTGCCGTGAGATTACAGAAGTGAATACCGGCCTGCTTGTTGAGGCAGGCACTACCGGGTACAAGGGCGGCATCTGCCGCGATGCCGGAGGCAGGACTTATCTTTCCATCGTCTGTCAGTGCGGCGACTTCCATTTCAGCCCCGTTAAGGATGAGACGGGACGCCAGGTCGGAGTTGTGATGGCCTGCTGCGGTGACGCCGGGCTTAACGCCATCATGAAGGCTCTGGAATTTGCCCAGGATGCCTTAAACGACCAGAGATGCGATGTGGACGATTAACAAAGAAAAAGGCAGGCCGGGGGGTGTACCGGTCTGCCTTAACGGAGGTTATGGACTTATGAAAAATACGGAATGCAAAAGGTGCATCTGGGCTGACATCGCCGATAAGCCGAGGGTGATCGTCCAAGGTAGCGTGACTATCTGCCAGTCCGCGGGGAGCGTCAACTGCAAATGCACACATATTAAGGAAATGCGTATCACGGACGACGGCATGGTCTGCTCATCATATAAGGAATGGGAGGACACGGAATGAAGCTCATCATTTATACAGCCGATGTGGTCGGCGTGGAGAGCAACTGCCTGTATCCGAACAAGCAGGTTGTGACGGCCGCGGCGGGGCTTATCGCCGCCATAGCAAAAGACCACGTCTGCGCCGAGTACAAGGGCGGATATCGCGGTACGGACAACTTTCTCCGTTCCAACTGCGTGGTGATGGACGTTGATAACGACCACTCCGATGATCCCGCCGAGTGGATCACGCCGGAGAGCCTGGCGGAGGAATACGGGGACATCCGATATGCGATCACCTTCAGCCGCCATCATATGAAGAAGAAGGAAGGCAAGAGCGCAAGGCCGCGTTTCCATGTTTATTTTGAAGTATCCATCTATAAGGACGCTGAACGCTATGCGGCGCTTAAGCGTAACATCCGGGCGGTGTATCCGTTCTATGACGATAACGCGCTGGACGCGGGCCGTTTCATTTACGGCAGCATATCCAAAGAGGCGGTCTGGCATGACGGCACAGAAACTATCGAGTCGCTGGTAACGGCGGACGAGATCGAGGTCGCTATCCCCGAGGGCAGCAGGAACAGGACGATGTTCCGGTGGGCAGTACGCTCCATGAAACGCTATGGGAATAATGAAGAATCCAAAAAGCAGTTTTATCGGGAGGCGGAGAAATGCACCCCACCGCTTGAGGAGAGCGAACTCGGCAAGATCTGGTGGAGCGCCGGGAAGTACTACGAAAAGATAAAAAGCCAGCCGGGGTATGTAAGCCCCGAGGAATATAACGGCGAGGTTCCTCCGAAGTGGGAAGATCCCATTCCTTTCGGAAGGCACATCATGGAGCAGTTTCCCGTGGACGCGCTGCCGGACGAGATAGCGGAGTACGTTGCCGCCGTAGCGGAAAGCACACAGACGCCTATCGATATGGCGGGAGCGGTGGCGCTTTCCATCTTGTCGGTATGCACGCAGGGGAAGTTCTGCATCCGGGGCAAGGCTGACTGGATCGAACCGCTCAATACCTATTCGCTTGTCATAGCGATGCCGTCGGAAAGGAAGTCTGCGGTACAGCATCTTATGCTGAAACCGCTCAATGTATTCGAGACGCAGTATAACCAGCGCAACGCCGCCCATGTGGAGAGCAGCCGTATGCAGAAACGCATACTGGAACGAAAGCAGAAAGCTTTGGAGGATGCTATCGCCAAGGGCAAGGCGGAGCCGGAGGAAATGGAAAAGATCGCCCAGGAGATATCGGACTTTGAAGAGGAACAGCCGCTCCAGCTGTATGTGGATGACATTACAACCGAAAAGCTGGTGTCGGTCATATCCTCGAACCATGGCCGCGCCGCCCTTATTTCCAGTGAGGGAGGCATCTTTGATACCCTTGCAGGCATTTATACGAAGAACGTGAACATCGACGTCATGCTTAAGGGTTATTCGGGAGACCCGATCCGCGTTGACCGTATCGGCAGGGACAGCGAGAGCATCAATAATCCCGCGCTGACGATTCTTCTGATGGCGCAGCCGAACGTGGTATCGGCGGTGCTGGGCAACACCACCTTCAGAGGCAGAGGTCTTACGGCGCGTTTCCTGTACTGCATGCCCATATCGAACGTGGGCGGCAGGCGATACAACAGCAAGCCCATCACCGAGGATTCCTATCAGCGGTATGAGCAGAAGATCGTAAACCTGCTGGAGGACGAGTATCCGGCAAGCCCCGAGGTAATAACGCTTTCGGATGAGGCGGAGAAGCTGCTTTCATCCTTTGCGGAAGAACTCGAACCGAAACTTGTGGACGAGTATGCGGAAATGGCTGACTGGGCGGGAAAGCTCGTAGGTAACACACTGAGGATCGCAGGGCTCTTGTGCCGGGCAGGCACTTTCCGAAGCCACGACTTCCTGGACGTGTCCGATACCCTTGAGGTGGACGGCAAAACGATGGAAAAGGCGATAAGGCTGGGTAAGTATTTTTTAAACCATGCCCAGGCGGCATATGATGTGCTGCCGGAGGACGGCATGTACCAGCAGGCCAGCCTGATCCTTCAGATGATCGTGGATAAAAAGCTGCAGGAGTTTGACCGCCGCGCCGCCATGCGCTGGTGCAGGTCGTTTAAGACGGTGGCGGAGATACAGCCGGTGCTGGATTTCCTTGATGATTACGGCTATATCGTACAGAAGGGCGAGAAACCGAGCGGAGTGGTTACGGGAAGACCGCCTCTTCCGAGGTATGCGGTAAATCCGAGGACATTCCAGGTGTTTTGTCCTTTTGTCACGCGCCTGTCACGCCAGGAGTGTGACAGCTCAACACGGCTTAAATAAAGGCTTTCCAGCTTTTGTCCTTTTTGTCCGAACCCTATATAAAACCAATTTTAACTATCTATTTATTTATAGAAATCTGTATATAAACCCTGAAATTTTCAGGACAAGGGACAAAAGGGACAAAAGGACAAAAGTCTGGGAAGCCCCGTAGAATGGAGGTTTTTTATGTCCGAGATGATGATAAACGGCTCTGAGGGGCTGGACAAAAAGTATCTGGCGAGGTGCCTTAAGACCCTGAAAGAGTGGGGCGCTCCGCTTACAGGCTGGTACTGCATAGACGTGGTGGATGTCAGGGAAGAGGACTATGATGCCGAACTCTGGACCTGCGAATTATGCGGATGCGACAAGGTACGGTTCATTCACGTGATGGATAATGATCTGTATTTTGAACCCGTCCGTGTCGGGTGCATATGCGCCGGCATTATGGAGGGCGACATCCTCGCCGCCGAAGAGCGTGAAAAGAAGATGCGAAACCGAGCCAAGCGCCGCAGGAATTTTGTGAAGCACAAGTGGCAGCATTCCGCCAGGAACGTCTGGTACCGCACCTATCATGAAATGCAGTTAATGATTGTCGATCATGGCGGAAGCTATGCGGTACACGCAGGAAACAGGACGGCGCTTACCTATAAGGGAAAGCCGATACGGGATCTGTACTCCGCATATTACGCGGCGTTCGACCTGGCTGATCCGAGGGAGGGACGCACATGAGGGAAAAGACGGTGGAGCAGAAGCTCGTGAAGGCGGTAAAGGAAAACGGCGGTATCTGCCCCAAGCTGGTGTCGCCCGGCACCGATGGGATGCCAGACCGCATGGTGCTTCTGCCGAAAGCGAAGATCGGATTTGTGGAGGTCAAGGCTCCGGGGCAGAAACCACGGTCCTTGCAGGTGTGGAGACAGGAGCAGTTACGGGCGCTGGGCTTCCAGTCCTATGTGCTGGATGACCCGGAGCAGATACCCGCCATAATCGAGGAGGTGCAGCATGGCAGATGTGATAACGACTAAGGACGGAAGGAACCATACCCTGTTCGATGAGAGAGACCTGTTCTGGCTTATCGAAGAATATGCGGGTGACGAGGCAAGGCGCTGGCTGGAGGACTACTTTTCCGACTGGGAATGTGAGCACTCCAATGACGCCGAGGTTATAGAGGAACTGGAGTCCGAACTGAAAGCCGCAAAGGAACATCATAAGGATGTTATCCGCCAGCTTCGTGAGCAGTCGGAGATCATCGCAGGTCTTATCCGTGAAAAGGATATCGACCGCGGGAAGCTCTCCACGGCTGCCGGAAAGATAGGGACGATCACCTGGAGGGAGCTGAATGTATGAGGAGAATTACCAGGAGCTTGCCAATGCCATCATCGTGCAGGCTGCCAAGGATTTCAGGGCCGCCTATAAGCGGTTGAAAAGGTTCCCGAATGACAGGCTGGCGGAATCGGAGGTCAGGAGCTGCACCAAGTTCTTCTGTTCCGATTACTTCCAGACTCTTACAGACCTGGACGGCCCGGCGCTGCTTCGGAGAATGATGAAGGAGATTGATGAGAAATATGAAAAGAACTGACTTACACAAATATCAGAAATACTGCGTGGATTTTTTGAAAAGCCACCCGATGGCAATGCTGATACTTGAGATGGGACTTGGGAAAAGCTGCATATCGCTGACCGCAATCCTTGACCTTATGTTTGACAGTTTCGATGTCGGTCGGGTACTGGTCATAGCACCACTCAGAGTGGCAAAAACCGTATGGCCGGAGGAGCGGGAAAACTGGGAGCACGCATCTTTCCTTAAGATGTCCGTCATGGTGGGCAGCGCAGAACAGCGGGAGGCGGCGTTGCATGAAAAGGCTGATATCTATGTCATAAACCGCGAGAACGTGAAATGGCTTGTGGATTACCTGGAAAAGAAGCGCATCCCCTGGCCGTTCGATATGGTGGTGATCGATGAGCTATCTTCCTTCAAAAACCACCAGTCGCAGCGGTGGAAAGCCCTGCGGAAGGTGCGTCCGAAGATAAAGCGCATCGTGGGGCTGACTGGCACTCCCGCCAGCAATGGGCTGATGGATCTGTGGGCGGAGACGGCTCTTATCGATAACGGCGAGAGACTTGGCCGCTTTATCGGCAGATACCGGGAAGCGTATTTCAAGGCGGCGGGAATGAATCCGTACACGGGAGTGGTCTTCAACTATGTGCCTCTCCCAGGCGCGGAGGAAGCCATATACAGCAAAATATCCGATATCAGCGTTTCCATGAAGGCTTTGGATTATCTGGACATGCCGGAGTGCGTGATGGTAAACCACCCGGTCGACATGGACGCGCGTGACAGGGCACTGTATGAGGAAATGAAAACGGAACTGCTGGTGCAGCTGGAGGATGACACCATAGATGCCGCCAATGCGGCGGTGCTTTCCGGCAAGCTCCTGCAGATGGCAAACGGGGCAATCTATAACGACAATAAAGAGATGTGCATCATCCATGACAAAAAGCTGGAGATGCTTTCGGACCTTATCGAGCAGGCCAACGGGCAGAACGTCCTGGTGGCGTACTGGTTCCAGCACGACCACAGCCGAATCCGGGAATACCTGTCGGAGCAGGGATACCAGCCCAGAGACCTTAAAACCGATGCGGATATAGCGGACTGGAATGCCGGGAAGATTCAGGTGGGGCTTATCTCGCCCGCCAGTGCCGGACACGGGCTGAACATCCAGAAGGGCGGCCACATCCTGATCTGGTTCTCGCTTATATGGTCCCTTGAAATGTACCAGCAGACAAATGCGCGCCTTTGGCGGCAGGGGCAGAAGGAAGTAGTCACCATCCACCACATCATTACCCGCGATACCGTGGACGGGGACGTCCTGAAAGCCCTGGAGCATAAGGATACCACCCAGCAGAACCTTATCGCCGCGGTGAAGGCGCAACTGACAATCTGAATGACAATCTCAATGGCAATCCGGGGGAACACAAATAAAACCTACGGAGGTAAGTGCCATATGAGCATTATGTGGAAGTATCTGGACAAGCGGTCGGCTACCATAGCCGCCATAAAGGATTTTGAAAGCATGCAGTTCATCATCCGAAACACCGATGCTGAGATAAAGGATGCATACGACAAGATGGGCAGCGTTGCCGGTCCCCATTATGACGGAATGCCGAGGACGCACAATCCCCATGCGGGAGAGGAGCGCCTTATCAACATCATCGAGGAGATTGACGTTCTTAAGGAGCGTTTCCGCCAGGCCATGGAATACATGGACTGGTTCAAGCCCGCCTGGGAGCAGCTCTCCGATGATGAGCGTTATTGCCTTGAGACCTTTTACGGGGACGGCAATACCTACGGCAGCAACGCCGCCTACTATGTGTCGGAGTATTTCAAGATCGAACAGTCCTCCGCCTATAAGCGGAAGAACCGCGCGCTGGACAAGCTGACCGTTCTGCTGTTCGGAAAACCGTGATGTCCAAAACAGGATAAGATGTTTCTTGCGAAAGGCGCTATACTGATATCATGGAAAAGCGCGGGAGGACGCCAGGGTAAGACCCAAGTGTCCAAAATCGAGTAAGATGTTTCTTGCAGGACGTGTTATCCTTATATCATGAGAACGAGGCCCAAGGGAGCAATCCCCTGGGCTTTTTGTATGCGCGGAGGTGATGCGGATGCCTTACAGGAAGGTCGGCGCTTTGGAACAGTGCTGGTACATGATCCGCTTCAAGTTGAAGGAGGTGTTTGCCGTGCCAAGGTTTCCTGACCACCCTTGCAGCCATCCGGGCTGTCCAAGGCTCGTCCCCAGTGGACATAAATACTGTGACGAACACTTGCCCCTGCACCCGGAGGAAGTGCGGTCGGCTTCTTCCCGTGGCTACGGCAGCAGGTGGAGACGGGAGTCGAAGGCTTTCCTTCGTGCCCACCCTCTCTGCGCCGAGTGCGAACGGAACGGACGCTACGTCAAAGCAACGGTCGTTGACCATAAGGTTCCCCACCGGGGAGACCAGAGGCTCTTCTGGGACCGGGACAACTGGCAGCCGCTCTGCAAGCCCTGCCACGATAAGAAAACAGGAGACGAGGACAGCAGGCCTACCTATGGGTACTGAGGCGGCGAGAGCCAGGGCCCCAGGGGCGGTCGAAATCTCCACGACCGGGGTCCCTGAAGACCGGCGGCCCCTGCCGTGTGCAAAAAATCCGGTTCAAACAGGGTATTAAC
>CAZLZF010000001.1:21861-27100 GCA_964563945.1 Candidatus Woesearchaeota archaeon | reverse complement strand
GTAACGTAGGCACATCCGCATAGAATTCCTAAATTAGATGAGTATTAAAAATTATTTCGTGATAATACTTGAATAAAAAATTTTATATTTTACTTAATTTCTCTTAATATAAATATTCGAAATTAAACGCATTCTATTTTAAAATAATAAGGAAATTGTATAAATTTATGCACATTAGAAAAATTATTTAATTTTTTTTGCAAAAGATTGAAGATCTTTTTTAAGGTGTTCTATCGATTCTTTAAAAATTTCTTTTGGTTCTAATTGTCCAAATGATTCAACCGAAATTATTAATTCTTCATCAAATTTAACTTCAACAGATTCTTTATTTCTTTCTGCGATTGCTTGGCAAAGATCAATTAATGGTTTTGCTTGATTATCTTTTATTACTATTTTTTCTCCTTTTTCTTTTACTTGAGAAGGAGGGCAAAGCTTTTTTACTTCATCTGCCATTTTCTTTGGCAAAGAGATTTCTGCAGAATTTCTATAAAACATGAATCCTGGAGCGTGTTTGGTATGGTAACTTCCTTTTCCTAATTTTGCTGTTCCTTTTACATCAATCTCTTGACTTTCTTTTAATAATGTTAATGGCATTTTATCATAAATAATTTCTGCTTCACTTTTTATATCTCCAGAATAAACATATCCCGGACCTTTTTTCTTTATTGAGAATTTTATTTCGCTATCTTCTTTATAGCTTTTAGTCATTTTTAGCGGAACTAATCCAATTCTATGCGCAAGCGTTTCATCATAAAGGGGAGAACCATTTTGGTGAATTTCTACTTCGTCTATTGCTAAAACAGGTATTTCATGAACATATCTACGAATAGCATTTGCTAAACTCTCTTCAATTTCTGCAGAGAAAATTATTTTGTTTTTTGTTGATTCTATTGTTTCCATTTTAAGATTATTTCTTTTACTTTTTTAAATGTTTAGTTAAACTCTTCTTCCTCTTCTACCGCCACCAACTTTTGGTCCTCCTCTTGGAGAACGAGTTGTGTCTAAAATATTTGTTATTTTAAATCCATCTCTAGTTAAACTCTTAATTATTGAGTTTGCACCCGGTCCCGGAGCAGGATTTCTTGTTTTCGCTCTAATTCTAACATTTAATGCAGTTACTCCCTTGTCTTTTAGATCTTCTGCAATTCTTTTTTCAATAAACATTCCTGTAGTTGGATTTGCCTTAAGTCTACTTTGTTTTGTAACCATTCCACCAGTAATTTTAGAAATTGTTCTTCCTGAAAAATCTGTAACATGAACGATAGTATTATTAAAAGAAGTATAAATATTCATTACTGCTTCGATTTCCTTTTTTTCTTTAACTTTATGTTTTTCTTCTTCTTTAATTGGAACTTCTTTCTCTTCTACTTTTTCTTCTTTGATTTCTTCTTTTTTCATTTTATTCTGATTTTACCTCTTCTTCTTTTTTAATTTTCGCTTTTTTTGGTAATGTAACTATTTTGTCCTCTAAATTTACAGATACAATAAATGAAGGGCTGTTTACAACTTTTCCATCAACAAGTATTTTTTTATGAACAATTAATTGCCTTGCACCTTTAACCGTTGTTGAAATTTTTTTCTTTAAAACAATTGTTTGCAATCTTCTATCTAAATAATCTTTTTTTGTAAGTCCAAGAACATCACCAATAGAATTAACCTCAATACCTATTTTTTTTAGCCTTCCAAAAAGTAATTTTTGTTCAGATTCTTCTGCAGAAATAAGTCCCTTTGCCATTTCTCTCATAGATTTTATTTTTGCATCTGCTTTCCATATTTCTTTTTTATTTTTTAATCCATACTCTTTTTTTATTAGTGCTTCTTCGTCTATTCTTGATTTTTCAAACGGTTTTTTTGGCTTTGAGTATGACTTATGTTCTTTTTTCATTGTTTAGTTGTTTCTTTCTTTTTAATTCCCGCACCCCTTCTCCTATTTGGTCTAAAGTTGCTCTTTGTTCTTTGACCTCTTGTTGGAAGTCCTGCAAGGTGTCTTAATCCTCTATAAGATTTTATCTTCTTTAATCTTTTTACATCAAATTCATTTTTTAATTCTAAATCAGAACCTATTAAATGTTTGTCTTCCCCACTCTCAAAATTCTTTTGCTGGTTCTTTAGAAACGCAGGAGTGTTTAAATTTTTTATAAATTCAGATATTTTTTTTACTTCTTCCTCGGTTAATTGACCAATTTTTTTTGTTTTACTTATTCCCAATGTTTTACATGTAGCATTTGAAATCGACCAAGAAACCCCTTTAATTTTTGTTAGCCCCGGATAAATATTCAGTTTTCCTTCTATATCTTTTGCTAGAATCCTAACTAGTCTTTCTTCTCTCTTCTCTTCTCTTCTCGGTGCTTTTTGTATCTGTTTTTCTTCCATTTTATTTTGTAAATAAATTATATCTTTCTATATTTGTAAGCTCTTGAAATATTCTTTTTTCAACTGCTTTTGCAGGATCAGGTAAATTTGATATTCTCTGTTTCATATCTTCAAACGATTTGAATTCTTCTTCTCTTTTCCCAATTATTTCTTTCATGTGTCTTTTTCCCATTCCAGGAAGCAACTCGATTTGATGAATTCTTTTATTTATCGCTGTAGATTGATTGAAGAATTTTAAATATTCCTTCTCATTTTCCTTAACGTATTTTTCTATTACCTCTTGCAAATATGTTTTTGCAGGTTCGGTAAGTTTTTCCCTATGAAGTCTCCCAAGTATATAGTAAATTTTGTCTCGTTTCCCTTCACCAATATAAACTTCTTCTCCAACTTCCAGAGTAATATCTCTTCTCGGAGCTAATTCCAAAAGAGTTAGTCCATTTAATCCCACAGCTTGAGCTATAGGCATCGTTTTTTTCTCCAACGGATATCCGTTCGGTAAGTAATCTAGTATTATTGCTTTTTCTTCTTTTGCCATGTTCTTTATTTATATTTTTTAATTGCATCGAGTATCTTTGTGATTTCATCTTCCTCTAAATTCACATCTGTAAAAACTTTATTTAATTCTTCTTTTGATTCCGGAAGCAAATCAATCATTTTTGAAATATGACTTGGTCGCACTTTCATCAAATCCATTTTTTCTAATTCTTCTCTTAACGCCTTAGCATCCGCTATAGAAATTTTAACAAACTTTCCTATAAATCCTTTTATCTCTGAATGTTCTTCCTCTTGAACGAATTCAACTGCTTCAGACATGCTTAGTGAGTGGCTTTGTTCTATCATTTTATTGGTTTGTAGTTTTTATTTTTTTTAAATGTATTGGAGGAACAATTAAAACTTTTTCTTTGTTTTGATCTTTTATTTTCAAAACAACACTTCTTCCTCGCATTCCTTCAACTGTTCCTGTTCTTCCTTGCAATCTTTTTGGAAAATCGCAGGATAGAGAAATTTCTTTAACAACAGCAACATTATCTCCTTCTTCGAATTTTTGAAAATATCTGCTAAGTCTTAGCTTTCCTTTCTCTCTTATAGGTTTTCTCTTTACCATATAGATTTGTAGAAAATCTTCATTTAAAAATCTTCGCTTTTAAAATTATTTTTTTAATAAGGCATTTATTGAACTTGAAGAAAAAAGCTCTCCCTCTCCACGGTCTTTCGCGTCGTCCATATTCTTTTTTATCGCAGAAAACATTTTTTCGCCCCAAACGCTGTACCCACATCTGTCACAGCAATCTATTGCCCGCTCGTCGTGAATTTCGTTGTTGCAATATACACATTTTTTTGGCATCTTCTCTCTTGAAAAATCATTTTTCCTCTTTTATTTCGAATAAAAAATTTCTTTTGTTTTTAAATATTTATGTTTTTTTTTGAACCAATAAGCAAAAAAAAGAAAACAAGCAATTTTTTTATTTGGAAAGTTTTATAAACCAACAACTCAAATTTATTCTATGATAATTCCAGTTAGATGTTTTTCTTGTGGTAAACCCATTGGGCACCTTTGGGAAGAATACAAGAAAAGAATAGAGAATGGAGAAGATTCCAAGAAAGTTCTAGATGAATTAGGATTAGAAAGATTTTGTTGTAGAAGTGTTTTCTTAGGGCAAGCAGATTTAATAGATTTAGTTGCCGAATATAAAAAAGCTTAAAGCAACGACAATTAAATGTCCGAGGATAGAAGTAAAAATTTGTTCTTTTTTAAAATAATTTTTTTTATTGTCTAAAATAGGTGTTATTTGGTCTATAATTAAACTTAAACCAATCCCTAAAAAAATAATTTTAATTTTGCTAACTCCAAAAAAGAAAATTAATGGCAAAATTAAAACGAAGATGAATAATCCAAGATGAAAATGATGAATATCTTTTTTTAATTTTATTCTTAACCAACCAGTTATTGTTTTAGATTTTTCTTTTTTTGTTCCATAATTTTTATAATCGTGAAATAAATGGGCACTTGTTCTTGTTAATATCAGTGTAATCATTAAAGATAAATTAAACAAAAAGATTTCTTTCATATTTTAAAGAATTTTTTAAACTTTATAATATTTATTAAAAAAGAAAGACGACTTAGTGGTTTCGCAGATTTTTGTCCACTACTTACCGCCAACGTATAAAGCTTAACTTCTGTGTTCGGAAAGGGAACAGGTGTGGCCAATATACTATGGTCGTCTCAAAATTAAGATATTTTTTGTCTTTTTAAAGTTTTCCTTAATTGTTTTTAGAAATTATTCTTTTCTAGATTCTTCTTTGCTGTTTTCTCGATACTGTTTTACTCTTAACGAATAATCTCTTCCAACAGAATTATATGTCGGGCATTTTTTCGGATCTTTATATCGGCACTCATTTGAAGAATAAAAACAAACCCCTGCTGTAAAATTTAAAGAAGGATGTCTTAATGGACAAAACTCTACTTTCTTATCAATGCTTCCCATTTTATTTTAAATGCACGGATCGGGATTCGAACCCGAGTCGTCTGGTTGGAAGCCAGAAATTCTGCCACTGAACTATCCATGCATACAAATATTAATTAGATTATTGGTTTTAAAAGTTTTGCGTAGTTTTTACTTATTTGGTTTCGTAAAGAGATTAAATTTTGAGTATGAAATAAAATTTAATTTTTTAAATTGATCTGAACTTTTTAAAAGGCATAAAAGCAAACATCTTTTAAATGAGTTTAATATAAAGAAGATATGCTCGAGTAGCTCAGCTTGGATTAGAGCATCACACTCCTAATGTGAGGGTCGCAGGTTCAAATCCTGTCTCGGGCGTTTTTATTGTTTTTCAAATAAGTATTCTGATTTGAACATGCGAC
>CAZLZF010000001.1:0-21761 GCA_964563945.1 Candidatus Woesearchaeota archaeon | reverse complement strand
TGTCTCGGGCGTTTTTATTGTTTTTCAAATAAGTATTCTGATTTGAACATGCGACAGGTCGCAGGCGAGTCATTTCAATTTTCAAAAAATAAGAAATTAAAATGAATGAAAAAGAAAATAAAAAAATTGGGGTGACGAGTAAAATCCTGTCTCGGGCGTTTTTATTGTTTTTCAAATAAGTATTCTGATTTGAACATGCGACCATTCTTCAAAGTTACTCATAAATGAACGATGTGAATTTAGGTAAGCTTTCACGGATTGGGAGAAAAATCCTTGTCTTTGGGCGTTTTTTAATTTTAGTTTATTTTAAATTTCTCTAGGATTTCTTTTCAAAAATAAAAATTATTTTTTTAAGTGTTATTCGATATTATTCAGAATATCAGAAATAGACTCTTCTTTTTTAACTGCTTTTTCTCCACAATATGGACAAGGATTTTTTTCGCATGCCTTTTCCGAATTGAATCGATATCTGCAGTTTTCACAAATAAATTCTACCATATAATAGCATATCTTTGAAATATTAAAATCTTTCCTTAGAACAATCTTGGGGTAAAATATACTTCAATAAAAGCTGCAAATATTAAAACAACAAGTGCGACAAAGAGTAAAATAAAAACATTTCCCAAAACGATTCTAAATGTTCTACTTTTTATTCCATTTCTTATTGCACCAACGCCGAACATTCCTCCAGCAAGAGCGGTGATAAAATAAGCGGTTATTTCAGGTATTCCATGAATCATATATCTTGCAAATCCCAGGGGCAAATTAATCAATTTATATTCCGAATAAATTCCCATCGCGGCAGCTATAACGGAAGCATTCCAAGCTAAAACAAATATCGCTCCGGCACCAAAGATAAAAGAAAAAAGTAAGGTGAAGATCATAACTCCGATATTGTTTTGTAAAATTGACAAAAATCTCCCTACGCGCGTAGCATTTCCAGTGATATTTGTTTTTCCGAAAGGAGAGTACTCTTTTACGCATTGTTCAATATTTCCGGGGCTATTTATTGTGCAATAAACTCCTACCTGTGCATTGAATAGGTTTTGGTCTTCTAAAACAACATTCCAAAAAGAAAATGCTATTACAAATCCTAAAAATAAAAACATTAAAGAAAAAATCGCATCGGCGTGAAATTTCCAAATACCAAAAAAACTAGTAACTCTTTCATCTTGTTTTTCTTCGTGTTTAATTAAATAATACATATAAGGTAGAGTGAACATAACACAAAAAGTAACGACTATCATTCCAGAAAACTTTGCTAGATAATCTGAAGAAAAAAACCAGTGAACTAAAATTAATGATAGCGAAGCATAAAGCAGACCGACGAAAAACATTTTCCACGGGGCTTTCTCAGACTCTTTTGGATGAATAAGCGTTTCTAACATTTGGTAACCTTTTTATATCACAAACGATTAAATCTAACATGATATTTAAATCTTTTTTAAACCGTTTGAAATTTAATAAAATTTGTAGAGATATAAAAAATATAAAAATTCAAGGAGCACGAAATATTGCTAGAAAAGCATTAGAGGCTTATCTTCTTTTTCCAACCAAAGAAAGTAAAGAAAAATTAATCTCTCTTCGTCCAACCGAACCAATGTTACAGAGAGTTTTAAAAGAAGCAAGTAAAAAAAGTCCTTCGAGTTTGATTTCCCATTTTGATTTTGCTCAAGAAAAAATAAACTTTTTTGCAAATAGAATAATAAAAAATTCCGACGTTATTTTCACTCACTGCCATTCTTCTAATGTTGTAAATGCTTTAATTTATTCAAAGAAAAAAAGAAAAAAATTTGAAGTTTATAATTCAGAAACAAGGCCACTTTTTCAAGGTCGAAAAACTTCCGAAGAATTAAGTAAGGCTGGAATAAAAGTAACTCAGTTTACTGATTCTGCTTTTGGGGTTGCGCTTTCTTTAGAGCAAGGAACAAAAAAAGTGACAAAAGTTTTTTTGGGTGCTGATGCGATTACGAAGAAAGGAGTAATAAATAAAATAGGTTCAGGGACAATTGCAAAACTTGCATGCTTAGAAGGAATTCCGATATATATTTTAGCAGATTCTTGGAAGTTTACAAAAAAAGATTTACCTTTAGAGCAAAGAGACTTAAACGAAATTTGGGACAAAGCTCCAAAAAAAGTTAAAATAAAAAATCCAGCATTCGAATTTATCGATATAAAATATGTAAAAGGAATAATAAGTGAACTAGGAAATTTAATCCCAAAAGAATTTTTTAAAAAAGTTAATTAGACTTTTCTTTTATCGCAAGAGTAATTTCTTCGTCGATATTTTTCATTTGATTTACTAATTGTTCCTGAACTTCTTTTAATTTTTTAATTTGCCCTTCAACAATTTCTTCCGTTTCCGGAATACTTTTTTTTATAAAATTCTTTTCTCCAACATCAACTAAAAGTTCTTCGGAAATTATTTTTGCCTTTACAAAAATTCCTCTTCCAATTGGTGCAAATATTTCTTCATCTTTTTTTCCAACTAATTCTCCCAATCCATCGCTTAACGAGCTCATTTCTTTTATTCCCTCTTCTACTGCTCGTAATTGCGAATCTATGTATTCTATTTCTCTTTCAAATCTTTTGAATTGCTCGTTCAATTCCAAATTAATTTCTTCCATTTTATGCAACTTTTAATATTTTTCTTAAAGCAATACTAGAAACCATTCCAGAAACAATATACCACCAAATCCAAGAAGAAAACACTCCAGAATAAACTCCTCTTAAAAATCCAATAAGGATTAACAAAGGAATAAAAGTGATTAACATCGGTTTCATAGAATATTTCATCATCTCTAAAGAACAGCTCATCATTTCGGATTGTATCTGTGTTTGTGTTTTCAAATCTCCCTTGGCGTCTTTTATTTTAATCTGACATTGTTTTTGTATTTCTTTTAGTTCCTTCATTCTTTTTTGGTCTGTAAAAAACTTCGTTACTAATGTCATAAAAAAAGTCACAAGGACTGAAACAAGCACAATGCTCACCTTCGGATTTTGTATCATAATTTCTTTTATCATTTTAATTATTCATGAATTTTCTAAATGCTGGATTCATATCATTCATATGTTGTTGTGCGATGTTTTGGTAAAATTGGAACATAATCATTACAACCAATAGAATCGCTGTTCCAGAAACGATCGCTCCTGCAAGATTTGTAACTGAAGCAAGTAGCCCAATTGCAATTCCTCCCATAATCGTTAAAGGTAAAATGTATCTATCAAGTATACTTTCTAATATTCTTATATCCTGTCTGAATCCTGCAACCTGAAGTCCTGAAGCCGCGATTTTTTCTGCTTGGCTCTTTGAATCCATTCCAGAAGTTTTCATCCAAAATACGGCAAATACTGTTGAAAAAACAACATAGAATAAAACATGTGTGATTCCTTGTAAAAAGTATTTCCACATAAATCCTCCTCTAAGGAATAGTTCTAATAAGTTTGTAGAGCCCATCCAAAAAGATAAACCGGAAACTGCGACTCCGTTAGAGAAACTTCCTAAAAATGTAAAGTAAGACGCGATTTTAGCCATTCCACTGCAAGCCTCTCCTGCAATGCAAGGTGCAGCAACATTTTCTATCATTCCTCCAAACAATTGTAGGTTTGCGATTAAAGCAGAAGTTAAAATTACTGGTAAAACAGAAGTATAAAAAAATGACAATGGCCATTTTACAGTATATCCTCTGACTCTACCAAATGAAAGAGGAATTTCAACTTTCAAAGATTGTGCCCAAACAATAATTAAGAAAATTAAAACAGTCGAGATGATTGCCGCTAAAGCAGAAATAAATTCTGTCGGATATTTATTAACGATAGATTGAACTAAAACTAAAATTTTACCTGAACAAGCAGTTCCACTAAAATTGATTAAACAGTTTTGTCCTTGAGTATCCATAAACTGGAACAGGCTAGTAATTATTCTCCAAGAAACTCCTGCCGCAATAAACATACTAACCCCCGAACCAAATCCCCATTTTTGCATTACTTCATCCATATAAAATATTGCGATTCCACCAAGAATTAATTGGAAAATAACAATTCCGGCAAATCCTGGAAGTGCTTGTAATCCTTGCATCATCACATAAATCATTGCTTCAAATATGATAAAAAATAAAACTAAAATTTTTTGTAAACCGTTGAAAAATTTTTTTCCTTCTTCGGTTTTGGTATCAATATTAATTATTCCAGAACCAGAAAGTAATTGAAGAATAATCGAAGCCATAACAATAGGACCAATACCCAAGGAGATTATTGAACCAAAATCAGTTCCAAGGATTATTGCTAAATATTTGAATTGTTCTAAAGCGTTATTTGATAATCCGTATAAGGGAATATTTGCAAGAATAAAAAAAGCAGCAAGAATAATCAGCGTCCACTTTAGCTTAACATTAAAACTAACCTTCTTTTCTTCTGGGCTAGTTACTTCCGGTATAAAATTGAATATATTCATTAAGCTCATTTTATTTTATATGAGAATTTATCTTTATAAAGATTTATAATTTTACTCATTTTTAGAAGATTCTTCTTCTTTCTTCTCTTTTAATTCTATTTTACCTCCAGCATTCTCTACTTTTTCAATCGCAGATGCTGAAGCAGAAAGAGCAAATATAATAAACTTATTTTTAACTTCCCCGTTCCCAAGAATTTTATATTTTTCTAATTTTAATTCGTACCCTTCTGTTGTTTTTTTTGCAATTTCATTCTTAATCAAAGAATCCAAATTCATTTCTATAGTAAATAAACTAATTTTTTTATCTTTGTTTTTCTTAGTTCCTTTGCTTGTAATTCCTTTCTTCCCAAAATAATTATTCCCATATAGTTTATTCACTAAAGTTTTTTTCTGATCTGCTCTTTTTCCAGTACCAGACATTCCACATCCACCACTATTTCCAGATTTACGATTATTTTTTCTAGCTCCGCTTCCAGCAGTGCCCATTCCTCTTCCGTGGCATCTAGAATATTTTTTTCTTTTATGAGTTTTTTTCATTGCCATTTTAAATCATCCTTAAAATTAATTCATTTATTTTTTCTTTGTTATCTCCTAAAACACCTTTTTTGAATCCAAAAGGTTTTTTTGAATCAATTCCTTTTCTTGGAGGACCAAGTCTAAAATATCTTTCTCCTTGATATCCCCTAGCTTTTTTTAGTTTTTCGTAAGTTTCTTCATTTATCTCTCCATAAGCGATAAATTCTTTTACTTTTTTTATCATGCCTTTTTCTATATCTGTTGGATTATTAATTACAAAACAATGATACTTTTTTCTAAGGTTTAATCTTTCTAAAGTTTCTTTTATATCTTTGTTTAAGTTTACTTGTCCTGAAATTCTTATTAACGCTATCATTTTTTATTCTCCTTATTTGTTTTTTCTAATGCTTCAATGCACGCTTTAACCAAGTTAAATGAGGTTCTTTGTTTACCTGTCGTTCTTGAGTATACATCTTTTATTCCTGCCATTTTTAATACTTTCTTTAATTCTCCTGGAACAACCAATCCTGTTCCTTGCGGTGCAGGAATTAATGTAACTGAAGTACTTCCTTCTTTTCCAGTAACTTTGAATGGCACAGTGTGTTTTTCGTCGCAATCGCAATCAAATGCAGAACACGCTTTTGTAATTTTAAATACATTTAATTTTGCTTTTCTTGTAGCTTTATCTCTTGCAGGTAATGTTTCGGTAGATTTTCCAACACCAATTCCGACATGTTCTTTTTCGTCTCCGACAACAGCCATTGTTGAAAAGGTCATAGCATTTCCTTCACGAGTTTTTCTTTGAGTTTGTCTCCAGGCTCTTCTTTTTCCGCCACCAAATTTACCTTTAGATTGCCCTATAGAAATTAAATCTATTTTTACGTCTAAAAGAGTATCTACAATTTGCTCTTCTAATATTTTCATATCTTTTTCTAATATTTCATCTATGTTCTTAATTTTTCCTGCCTTTACGTCTTTTCCTAATTTTGTTTTTGGTTCCCAACCCATTAAAATTTCTTCTTTTGTTGGGCCTCGGTGGAATCCTCTCCTAATTACTTTTTCTACTTCTTTTCCTTTAATTTCTTCTGCAATTTCTATTTTTTCTGCTTGTTTTACTTTCATTTTTGATTTTTCTTTTCCTTCTTTTTCCATCTCTTTTTGAATCATTTTTTCTGTGGCATGTTTATCCACTTCTTCAGAAACAGTCTCATTTGCTTCTACCGTTTTTTTTAAGTCAGAGTCTATTTTACTTTTCATTTTTTGTCTATGTTCGATTTAATTTTTTCAAACTCTTTAGAAAAATCTTCTTTAAGATTTTTTCCAGAAATTCTTTCTTTTTCAGGGAAATCTTTTTTGTCGCAATTTATTTCTAATCCCGAGTCAATTAATCCATTCAAAAAAGCAAATTGTCTATTTTTATGGATCATTCTATACATTCCAAAATCAACAATTGGCGTTTTTAATTTTTCTTTTTGAATTAATTTGCCGATAAGATATCCAGTAAGATATGAAGCAGGAATAGATTTTAAACTTCCTTCCATTTTTTCTGGCCACCCATATTTTAACAAATCTTTTGAAGTAATTCCTTTAGAAATTTTATCTTGAGCAGATTCACTCAAGGTGTATTGAGCAATTATATGTTTATTTGTTTTTCTAAAAACTATTCTGGGTAAATTACTTTTTAAAAGTGCAATCCTTTTTGCATAGTCTGTCTTTGCTTCCATTCTTCTTTTCTTTTGTAGTTTCATTTTTTTAATCCTCCGATATATTCTTTCAAATGTGCAAGGCTTTTAAACAATTTGTTTCTTATTCTTTTTCTTATTTCTATAACTTCTTCTCTAGTTAATTTTCCTTGAGCTTTCATATTTTTTATGTATTGTCTTAACTTTCTTGTAAGGATCATGTATAATTCTTTTCTTTTGTTAACAGTTTTTTTTATTTTACCTGCCCTTCTTGTATTTTTTCTTCCAACAACTTTTTTTCTTCCCTTAACTTCTTTTACTACTATTGCTCCGTCTATAACTAAATCTCTTATATCTTGCTTTGTGATCGCTTCCTTTATTTCCTTGTTTCTAGAACTAACAAAAGCAATCCTTTCTTTTCCGACTTTTAGTGTTCTTGAAGCTAATTCTTTTTTATTTTCTAATTTCATTTTTTACTCTCCTTATTTTTTAAGAATTTTTTTACATTTAAATTTGAAATTTTAATTCCTTTTTCTTGGGCTTTCTTTACAATTTCCATTTTCTTCTTAGCACCCATTTTTGAAAGCACAATTTCTTTTTTATTTTCTAATTTTCCTAAATCTTTTACATTCTCAACTCTTGCTTTTTCATCTTTTTCTTTCTTTGTTCCATAACCAATACTAACTTTAGCAGGATGTCCAGCAATTTTTTCTCTAATCTTGTTATGTCTTCCAGTAGGATTTCTCCATTTTTGCTTGTTCTTTCTTTTTCTACCTAGTTTAGGTAAAACGCTCCAATCTCTTCTTAAAAATTTAACCATTTTATATGTCCTTCCCACATTTATTTATTATGAATAGTCCGTCTTGGAAAACTCTTCTGTCTCTATTTCTTATTTTTGTAGCTGCTTCAAAATTTGCGGCAGTTTGTCCTGCAGCTTCTTTGTTTATTGATTTTAATGTTATCGAGTCTTTTTTTACATCTATTTCCACGCCCTCTAGAATTTTTGCTTTTCTAGGAACTTTTTCTCCTAAAAAGTTTTTTATTTTTGCCTCATTTCCAGAAACGTCTAAAGTTATAGGAAAATGGTTGAAACAAACTTTTATTTCGTAAGTATATTTTTCTTGAACCCCTTTCATCATATTTCTCAAATGAGAGATTATTGTGTATATCATTTTCTTTTCAGATTTAGTTATTTTTTCTCCACCAACTAAAATTTTATTTCCTTCTCTTTTTGTTTCTATATTCGAGAGATTTATTTCTTTTTTTATAGTTCCTTCTTTTCCAGAAACTTCTATTTCATTTTTTTCTATTTTTATTTCAACTCCTTCTGGAATTTCAACTGATTCATATAATTTTTTTTTCATTAGTAGAAATATGCAATTAAGCAACCTCCAATATTTTCTTTGTTTGCTTCTTCGTGAGTCATTAGTCCCTTATTTGTAGAAAGAACTACCGTTCCGAGATTTCTTGAAGGCAAATATCTTCTTTTGTATTTTTCTATTCCAGTTTTTTTTATAGTATATCTTGGTTTTATTGCTTTACAATCGGTTACATCTCCTAAAACAACTTCTATTGATTTTTCTACGCTGTTTATTTTGTATTTTTTTATTGCCCCTTTCTGTTTCATTATTTTTAATATTTCTATAAGTACGTTTGAGATTATTTTTATCTCTACATTTTCTTTCCTTGCTAAGCTAGCATTTCTTATCATATTCAACGCGTCTGCAATTATATCTTGTGCCATTTTAATTATATTTTTTAAATCCAAGCTCTACCGCGATTTCTCTAAAGCATTGCCTGCATAAATTTAATCCGTATGATTTTATATGTGAACCAAATCTGCCACATTTCTCGCATTTGTTTTTTGCGATTCCGTTCTTTCTTTCTTTCGGCTTACAGTGTTTTAAAAACTTCTGTTTTACTACCGGTTTAGCATCGAGCATTTTTGCTATTTTGTTCCAATCGCTTGCTGTCATTTTAATTTAACTATCGGAATTTAACCGAGTAGTTTTCCTCCATAAATTTAATTATTTCTTCTTTTGTAACTCTTTGTCTTTCTGGAACCTTCGATTTTTTTATTTTTCTTTGCCCGACTCTCCTTCCAGTTCTTTTGAAAACAACAGTAACATCAAATCCCATCATACCGATTTCTCTGCTATATTCCATTCCCGGAACTTCTAAATATTCTTTAACTCCAAATGAAAAATTATTATTGCTGATTTGTTTTTTTCTTAATTTTTTATCTATAGCAAAAAGCATTTTAGTTAAAACATCTTTGATGTCTTTTCTAACCGTAATAACTGCACCAACTTCTAATCCTGGACGAACACCCAATGTGGGAATTCTTTTTGTCGATTTCATTTTTGATTCTTTTCTTCCAGGACAAAGCATCTGTAATAGCTTTACGCCTTTTTCTAGTTCAGCACCGGTTCCACCGATGTTAAAAACTACTTTTTCTATTTTTATTTCTCTCATTGGATTCTTTTCTTTTGTCATTTTATTTTGTCACGATTATTTGATTAATCAAAATATTTACTTCTTTTCCTGCTATCTCTAAGATTGCTAATTTTTTTTCAAGGTCTATTTTTTTAACAGAGCCAGATTCCCCTATATGTTTTCCTGCAAAGACCATCGCTTCTTTTCCTTCTTTTAGTTCTAAACATTTCTCTGCCTTTCTATCTTTCAATGAAATAACTAAAGAGTCATTTGTTTTGCAGTTTATATCTGAAATTATATTCATGCCGTCGCTAAGATTTAATTGTATTTTGTTTCCTTTTGTTTTTGTTTTATTTATCACTTTTGAAATTTTTGTTGATGCTTCTTTTGTTTCAATTGCTCCAAACTTTCCGTTTTCTAAAATTGTTATTTTGTAATCTTTTTTTATTTGGGGTATTGAAACCACGTCAAAAAGGGTTAAGCCAATTTTTTCATCGTGAACCTGGTTTCCATTTACGAAAACTTTTTTCTCTTGAATTATTTTTTTTGCTTCTTTTCTATTTTGTACTAAGTTTAATATTTCCCTTAATGTGGTCAATAAGGAAATTCCTTTTCTCAAGTTTGACGAAGGTTTCACTACGAACTTGCTTTTTTTTCTACTTATTGGCCAAGATTTTGGTGCTTCTTGTATTTTTGTGTGTCCCATTATTCTTTTTTCTCCTGATTATTTTTTTGTGTTTCTTCCTTTTTAACTTCTTGCTTTCTATTCGGAAGTTTTGTATTTCTCTCAACCATTTCGATTATTTGTAAGTTTGATGGTTGCATTTTTACGTTTGCTTTTGAGCCGTCTCTTTTTGTTACTTGGATTCCTTCGATTGTAACTTTAGCTTGTTTTGTATAAACATTCAAAATTTTTCCAGTTTTTCCCTTAAATTTTCCTTTCATTATTTTTACTTGGTCTTCTTTTCTTACAACAACATTTCTTTTTGAAATTTTCTTTCTTAATTCTTTTGAGAGGTTTACTGAAAGTTTTTTCCTTTTTAGGTGTAAGGGGGCGTTAGCTAAATACTTTCTCTGTTTTCTTGGCTGTTTACTTGCCTTCCATTCTTTTGAAAATTCTTTTTTCATTTTAATATACAATTGAAGCGATTTTAGCCACACTTGGCCATCGCTCTAATACCTCCCTTGCAATTGGTCCTTTAATTATTGTTCCTTTTGGATTTCCTTTTTCGTCTTTTAATATTGAAACTGCGTTGTCTTGGAAGCATAAAACTTCGCCGGTATTTCTCCTATAAGGTCTTCTTATTCTTACAACAACTGCGTCGAATACCTTTCCCTTCATTTCAGGATTTCCTTTTTTAATACTTACCTTAACCCAGTCAGCAATTTTAGCACAAGCTTGTTTTCCTTTTCTTCCTTTCCATTTTTTTACTGAGACTATTCTAACAACTTTTGCTCCGCTATTATCTGCAGCAATTACTCTTGCTCCAACATTCAATCCTGCTGTTCCTCTTGCTCCTATCGATTTCATTTAAATTGCCCTCCAGTTTTATTTTTTTCTTCTGCATCTTTTATTTTTGAAACAAATACAAAGTGAATTATTTTACTCAATGGTCTACATTCTTGAACTTTAATTAAATCTCCGACCTTAACATTTTCTTCCATACATCTTGGAAGTCTTGCGTGAATTTTTGTTTTTGATTTGGCATATCTTTCATATTTTGGAATATAAACCATTCTTTCAAATTCAATAGTTAATCTCTTGTCAAATTTCTTTATGACTGTTCCTTCAAAGCTTCTTCCACGAACACTTAAATTTCCATGTACCGGGCAATCAATATCCTTACATACTGCTCCGACTAGCTTTTTTTCTTCCTTGTTTTTGTTTTCTTGTTTTTTCATTTTTATTCTGCGATTTGATCGGCGTCAAAACCGATTTTTATCAGTATTTGTTTTATTTTTTTTTGGTGATCTCCTTGGAGTTCAACCGTGTTTTCTTTGACCGTTCCCCCGCAAGCAAGTTCGTTTTTTAACGATTTTGCGACGGTTTTTATGTCAATTCCGGAGTCAAACCCCGAAACTATGGTAACTAACTTACCATACCTTTTCTTGTCTGTTTTTATTGTTATTCTCTGCGAACTTTTTACCATTTGTTCGCAAACACATGCTTGCTCTGGTAATCCGCATTTTGGACAAATTTCCATTATTGTTTTACTGTTTTTATTCGAGCTATTATTTTCTTAATCTCTTTTACTCGGCCACCGGCCTTTCCAAGAGACTTTGTCAGCTCAAGTTTTAATTCCTTTAACTTTTTTTCTCTTTCTTCTTTAGTCATTTTTTCAATTTCTTTGTATTTTATCGTTGCCATTTTATTTGTTTAGTTTTTTTGTTTTTCTCCTTCTCTGCGTTATCTCTTAATCTTTGAATTAATTCTTCATTTAAATCTATTCTATCTTTCATTTTTGCGTGTGGTGAGAGTATGCTTACTTTGATACCGACTGTACCTGGTTTTGTTTCTGCTCGAGATTTTGCTCTATGAACTACCTTTGCAGCATCGCCAGTTTTCTTTAAATAACCTTGGGCGAATCTCCAAAGTTTTGCTCTTGAACTTGGCAACTTTCCGCTTAGTTTAATTTCTACTCCTTGTGCTCCAGAGGCAATTATTCTTGAAAGTGCCTTGTATGCTAAAACTTTGAATTTTAATGGACCAACTTTTTCAAGTCCAAGTGCTAAATCGTCTGCGATTATTTGCGAATCAAACTCTGGTTCTTTTATTTCTTCAATTTCTATGTGTGGATTTTCTAATTCGAATTTACTTTTTAATGTTTCAGTCAATTCATTTATAATTTCTCCCCGTCGACCAATAATTAATCCGGGTTTGTGGGTTGAGATTATTATCTTCTCACCAATTGGAGTATATTCTATTCCAATTCGACTAAATTTTCCTTTACCCAAAGTTTTTTTTACATACTCTTTGACTTCATATTCATTTTTCTTTAGTTTTACTGTTTTTCTTTCTTCCATTTTAATAAAATTTCTCCTTATTAAATTGCATAAAAATTTTTAATTTTTCTTCCATTTTTACTTTTTATTATTTATTTTCTCCCTTGCAACTAATTTTATGTGCGTTCTTTTTCTTTTTACTCTTCCAAATCGACCATATGGTCTTGAACCCATATTTGGAATGGCCTCGACAATTCTTGTATCTTCAATTCCATTTTGTAGCGCATTTGATTGTAAGCTTTTCAAAAAGATGATGAATTCTTTTGAAGCATCAACAGGGTATTTTCCCGACATTATTTTTCCCTTTCTATGTGCAATTTCTCCTTTCATTGGCACCGCTTTTTTCTTTAATACTACTTGCTCTAAATCTTCTATTGCTTTATTTATTTTTTTCCCTCGAATAAAATCACATATTGCCATGCTGACTTTTGTTGAAATTTTAGCACCACTAATGTTTACAATCGCAAAATCTTTTTTTGTTTGCACTTTCTTTATAATTTTTTCTTCTACTTTTTTTGTTTCAACATTTTTCTTTTCTTCTTTAATTGGTTTTACTTCTTTTGGAACATCTTTTTTTATTTCTTTATTTGAAATTTTTTTCTCTTTCAATCCGGGTGCATAGTTTTTTTCTGTCATTTTATTTCTTTATTGCTTTTTTACCTTTAGTTGATCCCACTCCTGCTTTGGTATGATTTACTTTCTTTCTTGTCAATGCAAATTCTCCTAATTTATGTCCAAGCATTTCTCCCACGACATCAATTTGTTCAAATGCATTTCCCTTATGAACATGGACTCTCCATCCAACCATTTCTGGAACTACCAGCAATTCTCTATCGTGAGTTTTTATTTGTTTTTTATTTTGATTCTTTTTTCTTGAACGACTCAAAAATTGTTCTATTTGTTGGAAGTTTCTAAGAAGATATCTTCTTGGAGTTGACTTTAGATACTTTGCAAACTCTCTTACATCTAAAGCTTTTAACTCTTCGATAGTTTTTCCTTTAAAGAAAAACTGTTTCTTCGTCATTTCTTCTTCTTGTTTTTTTGTTTCTGTCATTTTATTTTTTCTTTCCTGTTCTTCTTGGTCTTAGCAATCCAACCTTCTTTCCTGGAGGAGCATTTCTCTTGGCGATCTTGCTCTTAGGGTTCTTACCTCTACCACTTCCGAACGGATGATCAATTTTATTCATTTTTATTGGAGATGTTCTTGGCCAAAGTTTATTTTTGGCTTTCATCATATAATGTTTTTTACCTGCTTTGACAATTGGCTTTTCTTTTCTTCCGTGTCCAGCAATAATTCCCACGACCGCTCTGCAATCTCCATTGAATTCTTTTTCTTTTTTGGAAGGCATTAATAAGAAAACTTTATTTCCAACTTTTCTGCCAACAATTGCGCAACTTCCTGCAGTTTTAATAAATTTTCCTCCGTCGCTAGGTCTAGATTCTATACAATAAACCTCGCTCTTTACTGGAATATCTGAAAGCTTTAATATGTTTCCCTTTTTTACATTTTTTCCGTTGAGTTCTATTCTTTCTCCTTCAATCATTTCTTTGAATGCAGGAATAAAGAAACTTCCTTTTGAATATGAAATTTTTGCAATTGGTGCGCTATGTGCTGGAGAGCTAATTAATTTTGTTATTCTTCCCTCTTCTATCGGAAGATTTTTTGGAATTTTTAATTGATATTTATACGCACTTACTTTTGCCTGATATGTTTTTGATCCTTTTCCTCTTCGCTGAACAATAATTCTCTTTCCCATTTACATTAACCCCAATTTGCTTGCAACATCGATTGCAGGAAACTTTTTATTTAATTTAGCATACACATATTTTTTATTATTTTTTCTTAAAGTCCTAATTGAATCCACTTTTATTTCAAACAATTCTTCAATTTCTTTCTTTATTTCTTCTTTATTCTTTGTAAGTTCTGTAGAGAAAGTCAATAGGTTATCCCGTTCAATCATCATAACTGCTTTTTCAGTTGAAATTGGTTTCAGTATCATTTGAATTTTTCTCCTAATTGTTTAATTGCTTCTTCGGTGTATAAAGTTAATCTTCCCTCTCCACCTCTTGCCAAATCCCAAACACCGAGTTTAGAAACTTTTGCAACTTCAATTTTACTTGTTTTGACTTCTTCTTTATCTGAGGTTACAAGTAGCATTCCTGCATTTGATTTGTATTTTCTTCCACGAAGTTTTCCTTTTCCGGCCCTAACACTTCTTTCCTTAAAAGCGATTGTTGATAATTTTTCTCCAAGTATTTTTTTTAATGAAGACAATAATTCTTTAACTTTCAATTGAGAAATTTTAGATTCTACAACAATTGGCAATTTATCTATTTTTTCTATTGTTTGGTATTTTTCTTCTAAATATTTTTTATTTATTGAAGCGCTAATTGCAGAGATTAATGCGAGTGTTGCTTCTTTTTTATTTATTTTTGACTGTCCAATCATTGAAACAACTTTTGGCGGATGTGCTCTTCTTCCACCACGTGCATTTGGTGTAGATGCTGCAATCCAATTAAATTGCGAACCTTTTATGGAGATTATTTTTCTTGGAACTCTAGAAATTCCTCTTCCGTAAGAACTTTTCCAAACATGTCTTCTTCGGTGCAACACTCCACTTGCAGAGTGTTGACTTCCAGCAACAGGATTTGGTGCGTAAGGTTGTTTTCTCACTTTTGATTCCACTACCTTTGAAATTAAATCTTCTCTTATCTTTGCACTAAAGCAAACTGGAAGAGCTATTTCGCTTCCTTCTTTTCCTTCTAAATTGTATATTTTTGTTTTCATCTTAATTCAATTAACTCGAATGATTTTTTAGTTTGTTTTCTGTTTGGTCTTAATGGCGCCGTTAAAAGCAATTGTCTTTTTGCGGGCCCTTGAACTGATCCATGTACTAGAATGTAATCTGTTTTAATGTTTCCGTAATTTTTAATATTTTTTAATATTTTTTCTTCTTCCCCCACTTTTCCGGATTTCAATATTTTGTTATTATAAATTACTCTTGTAAATAATCCCATTTGACCGGAAATTGGTGCTCTAAAAGTTACTCTTGAAGGATTCCAAGGTGCAATTGTTCCGGGTCTTCTTACGCCCTTTTCTGATTTATGAGATTTCAATGTTATTCCAAATCTTTTTACTGGCCCACAAAGTCCTTTTCCTTTCGTTAATCCTCGAATATCTACTAGCTCTCCTTCTTTTGTAAATTTGTCTAGAGTAATTTCCTTATTTTGATTTTCTTTAACAAAAGCAATTTTTTCTTCTAGTGTTCCACCTAAATCAATTTCAATTAAATCGGGGGTTTTTTTAACACCTGTTTTTTTAACAAGAGAGTAAACAATTACTCGTGCATCATCAAATTCTTCTAATTTTATATCTTTAATTTCTTTTGAAACTTTTGGAAGTTTTACTTTCTTTTTTAATTCTTTATCTGAAGACAGAATCATTTCTTCTCTTACCAAACCATTTTTGTATAATCTTAATGAGAAAATTTTCATTGGAGGACATTCTAAAATTGTAACTGGAACTGCAATATTTTTTCCTTCAGTCAAGGAATTTTCTGTGCTATCTTTAACAAATGCTGAAAGCATTCCTGCCTTGTAAGATATAAACCCGTTTAGAACTTTCTGGGAATTTATTGCTTTCCAATTTACATCGGGTAAATATTTGCTGACTCTCTTTCGAGGCCAAAATTGCAAACTACCATGCCTTGCTGAACTTTTTTTTGCCATTTTATTTTTTTAATTTTACAAATTTAGCGAAGAACTGTATTGTTCCTTTCCCTGGAATACTTCTCTAAAGAAAAAATTGATTTATAAATGTTTTGTAATAATTTTTTTTAAAATAATTTTTGTTTTTTCATATTTTTTGTTTTTTGCACAAAAACTTTATAAGCAAAAAGGTTTTCAAAAGAGAATGAATTTCATAAAAAAATTGGTGGATGGCAGAGGAGATGAAATGGCGCATTTGCAATTTCAGAAATTTAGTAGAGGAGAATTTCAAAATAGAGCAATAATTGAATCAAAACTTTCTAAGGGAAAATATACAATTAATACGACTCCGGAATTTGCTAACGAAATGGTCTTTCTTGTTGCTAAAAAGTTAGGAAAAGACAAAACATTAGTTACTGGCAGCATTATTACAACTTCAAATTTAGAAGAAAAAATAGATTTTAAATCTAAAAAACAATTTCAAGGAGTAAAAAATTATTCTATTTCAGGAGAGATGAGTGGAGAAGAAATTTTAGATTTACTTTCGAAATTTCCAAAAGCTTTTTTTGGACTTTCTTTTTCAACATCAGACACAGTTCTTAAAATAAAGCCAAAAATGCCAAAATCTGGAAAACCCTCCTCCAAGGGAGAGGCAGCACCAAAGCCCGATTTTTGTAAAATTGTAACAACTGATTCCAAAATTGGAAAAAGCTTTATTTTTGAAACCGAAATCTTTTCAAAAGCTAAAGTAAATCATAAATTTATTATAGAAAAAATTGTAGTTCCCGAAGAAATAAAAAATGAAAAAGACTTTGCAATTGTAAGAGAAAAATCCTTAAGGGAAGGAAAAATAATAAGAACAACAATAATAGATGATAAAGAAAGCGTAAAAGAAATTAATTTTAAGGTTTAAATATCGCTATCAATTTTTTCTAAAATATTCTCTACATTTTGTGTTACAAATTTTATCACTTCTTGAGAAGTTGCCATTTTATGGGATTCCTTGTATTTTATTGCTGAATCTGCACCGGCGATAACAGCTAACTTTAATTTATTTTCTGTCATATCATTCACAAAACAGTTCTCTTTAAAAGGATTGTTATAGCAAAGTCATTTCAAGGAATCTTCCAAAAAAGTTTTAGGAAATTTTCCCAAAACATTTATAAATCCAATAAAACTCAACTTTTTGTCGATTGAACCATATCGAGACAAAATATATTCTATGTTTGTTTCGCGTAATGTGGGAGACAAAAAATCAAAATGGAATTAAAAGACGAATTAAAAAACGCATTATTGGAGCTAAGAAAAGGAAAAGAAAGAAAGTTTGACCAGACGGTAGACTTAATTTTAAATTTACAAAAATTTCAAGTAAAAAAAGAACAAGTAAATATTGTTGTTGGAGTTCCACATCCGATAAAACAAAAAAAGATTTGTGCTTTTTTAGAAGTAAAAAATAAAGATATAGATACAATAACTCCAGATAGTTTTTCAATTTATAACGATAAAAAGGAAATTAAAAAACTTGTAGAAAAATACGATTTTTTTATTTCAGAAGCAAAACTTATGCCAAAGGTTGCAACAGTTTTTGGTAGAGCACTTGGACCTTCAGGAAAAATGCCTTCCCCTCAATTAGGAATTTTAATGAATAACGACGAGAAAGCATTAAAAGAATTGGTTAATAAAATAAATTCTTCAGTTAAACTTAGAACAAAAGAAGCAAGTATAAAAATAGCAATAGGAAAGCAAAGTATGAAAGATGAAGAAATTTTAGAAAATGCACTTTCAATTTATAATGCTACTGAAAAAGCACTTACAAGAGGAAAAGAAAACATAAAGAATGTTGAAATAAAATTCACAATGACTAAACCTGTAAAAATAAAATTAAGATGAAATCAAAATCAATCGTTCCAGAATATAAAAAGAAAGCAGTTAAAGAACTTTCAGAATTAATTTCTAGCTCTAAAACAGTTTTAATCGCTTCAATAAAAAATCTTCCCTCTTCAGAATTTCAAGAAATAGGAAAAAAATTAAGAGGTAAGGCAATAGTAAAAGTTCCAAAAAAAAGTTTAATTGTAAGAGCAATTGAAGACTCAAAAAACGAAAACTTAAAACAAATAGAAAAAGAATTGAAAGATAGTTTTGCGATTCTTTTTTCAGATATGGATTCTTATGAACTTGCTGGCGAATTATTAAAAAATAAATCTCCTGCAAAAGCAAAACCCGGTCAAATTGCAGAAGAAGAAATAGTTATTCCGGCTGGCCCAACAGACTTAACTCCTGGACCTGCAATTTCTGAATTGGGTGCCTTAGGAATTCAAATTCAAATAAAAGCCGGAAAAATTGAAATCGCTAAAGATAAAATTTTAGCCAAAAAAGGAGATTCGCTCTCTCAAGGCGCTTGCGATATTATGAGTAAATTAGATATTAAACCCTTTAGCGTAGGATATATTCCTCTTTCTGCATTTGATAATCAAAAAGGTATTTTGTATACAAATATCGAAATTGATACAGAAAAAGCAATTTTAGAATTGGTTGACTCTTTTTCAAGAGCACTTCCTTTTGCAGTTAATTTAGGATATGCTGTGCAAGAAACAATAAAATATATGATTACTAAAGCAGCAATACAAGAAAAAGCGCTTTCACAAAAATTTTCAGACTCATCAACCGATAAAAAGGAAGATGAAACTAAATAAATAAAGGAAAACAACAATGGAATACATATACGCAGCATTATTGCTCCACAAATTAGGGCAAGATGTTAATGAAGAGAACGTCAAGAAGGTTGTTGTAGCTACTGGTGTACAAGCAGAAGACTCAAAAGTCAAATCACTTGTTGCTAGTTTAAACGGTGTTGATATAGCAAGCGAATTAGCTAATGCTAGTTTGGCTGTTGCAGCTCCCGCTGCAAATTCGGCAGCTCCTGCGCAAGCAAAAGCTGAAGAAGAGCCAAAGAAGGAAGAAAAACACGAAGCAGCTGCAGCTGGATTGTCTGCTCTATTTGGATAAATTTATTTTTTATTTTTTAACCAATGCAGACAATCTCTTCTTTAGATGGAAGAAGGTTTTTCTTTAGATAGTTTTAATTTTTGATAAAAAAACATAGAAGCATTTTTAATAGAAAAAGAGTTTTGTAAAAAATGGGCTGGAGTTTATACAAAGAGAACGATTTTTTAGAACCTTTAGTATTCTCAAATAAAAAAACACAAGAGGATGTCGTAAACGAAGTTTTAGAATCTATAAAAGCTGGAGCAAAAGTAATTTTTATTCATGGTGTTTGTGGAACGGGAAAATCTGCAATTGCACTAAATATTGCAAAAAAAGTTGGAAAAACTTCAATAGTCGTTCCAGGAAAAACTTTGCAAGAGCAATACAAAAGCGATTACGAATCAAAAAAATATTTAAAAAAAGAAAACGGAGAAAAATTGAAAATTAGCGTTATGACTGGGAGGCAAAATCACGAATGCCCTTTCTTAAAAGAAAATAAAATTATAACAAGAGAAAAAAATTCTAGTTTAAACGAGATCTTTTCTTTTGACAAAGATAAAAAAATTTCCGAAGATATTTCTGCAGATAATAAAATGCTCCCCTGTAAAATAGAACTAAAGGAAAAAAATTTCTGGAAAATAAAGGAATATTTAAGACAAAATAATAAAATTAATAATAAGGAAATAAACGAAATAAAAGATGTAACTCGGGCGAGTGTTGCAAGTATTTGTCCTTACTGGAGTCCGGTTTTACCCGAAAAATACGATTTAAAAAACTTTGAAGAATCAAAAAAGAAAAAATACGAAGGGTTAGACGGCAATCATTTTATGGTTTACAAAGGAAAACCGGGATGTAAATATTACGAGCAGTTTAGCTCTTTTGTTGATTCAGATGTTATTGTTTTTAATTCTTTAAAATATAAACTTGAGACAATTTTAAATAGAAAACCATTAACCGAAGTTGAAATAATCGACGAGGGTGACGAATTCTTAGATAGTTTTTCTAATCAACAAACATTAAATTTAGGAAAATTACAATTTTCTCTTGCACAAATAATTTCAGAAGAAGAGGAAGTGATGCAAAGAATAATAGAATTACAAAAAATAATCTCTCATATAAAAAATGACGAAAGGATTAACGATGCGGCAGTATCCAATGCAATAATTCCCCTAAAACATACAGGGGTTTACGATATTTTAAAAATAATTTTAAATTTTGAGGAAATTTTTGCACTTGCCGACGACGAAAGTTATCTTTTTGATGCCGAAGAAATTGCACGAAGTTTTAGCTCTTTTATGCAAGACACTTATTTGACGGTTACAAAAAAAGAAAACACACTCTATTTCCATTTAGTTACAACCAATTTAAAAGAAAAATTTAATGAACTTTTGAAAAAAAATAAAACTGTTATTTTAATGTCGGGAACATTACATTCGGAAAGTATTTTAAAAAATGTTTTTGGCATAGAGAATTATAAAAGGATAGAAGCAGAAATAGAACAACAAGGAAGTATTGTAATAAAAAGAACGCAAAAAGAGATAGATTGTAAATATTCAAATTTTAGTTCGGGAAAATTTACAAGAAAAGATTATCTTTTGTCATTAGAAGAATGTATAAAAATTTCTAAAAAACCGGTTTTAGTTCATGTTAACGCTTTTAGCGATTTACCCACAGAAAAGGAAAAAGAATATTATTCTCTTGAGTATATAATTTCTCGAGAAGAACTTCAAGCAGAACAATCAATAGATAAAATGGGCGAGCGAGTTAAGGAATTTAAAAAAGGAGAGACAGATATTTTATTTTCAACAAGGGTTTCAAGGGGAATTGATTTTCCTGGAGGAGAGTGTAATTCAATCGTATTTACAAAATATCCAAATCCGAATGTTGAAGATGCTTTTTGGAAAATACTTATGAAAACCAAACCTCAATTTTATTGGGATTTTTATAAAGACAAGGCAAGAAGGGAAATCTTGCAAAAAGTATATCGAGGATTAAGATTTAAAGAAGATAAAGTAGAGGTTTTAAGTCCCGATTTAAGAGTTATAGAATTTTTTGAAAAGTAAAAAAATTAAATTTGTTCCAAATTTGAATCTGCCTCTTGAGCGGATTCGCATGATTCTCCAGCAGTATATGTCGCCTTTTCAACTTTCATTACTGTTTTAACAAAAGCTTTTTTTGTTTTGCCGGTGCAAACACTTGCGGCCTCATAAACTTCTTTTTCAGCAATTTCTGCAGCTTTTTCAGCATCGCAAATTTTTCTCTTTGCTTTTTTTAGCGCATCTTTTGCCTCCTTAATCTCCTTATCTACTATTTTTTTGTCTACCATAGTTCATCAATTTAAATTTTCTTAATAAAGGTTTCTAACCACTTTTTAGTTAGGTTTTAATGTAACTCAAAGTTTAAAAACTCTTCCAATAATATTAATGTATGATATCACTCGAATATATATTAATAATAACTATATTTGTAGTATATTACTTTGCAGTTTTGCTCTCAGAAAAAAAAATAATTAGAGATCCGGACAAAATAATTGGTCGTTTCTTGTCAATTGTTTTGCTTTACGCAGGAGTTTCTTTAATTTATTTTTCAATAACCGGTAAAGGATTATTTGGAGCATCAACAGAAGGATACAGCGTATACATTTTCATAATCGGATTTGTTTCAATTCTTTGGACTGTCCCAGAATTATTGAGCGAATTTGAATTTTTTAAAAGATTCTTGGAAAAAAGAGAAGTAAGAAAAGAAGAAAAAATAGCAAGAGATAAGAAGAGAAAATAAAAATTTTTTTTAAAAATATTTTACAAAAACAACTTTTCTTTTTTTTAAGAAATAGTCTTCTAACAAATATTCGGCATCCCCGACGGATACTTTGAAAAAATTCCACCAAGTTGGAGATTGAAGAAAAAAACATTCTTTTATACTCGGATTTCATCCTGCGGTGTTGAAAATTACACAGAAGTTATTTCAACAAACGAAAA